>NZ_JAKOAV010000006.1 GCF_029478095.1 Pelotomaculum isophthalicicum JI
TTTAAGCAGGGTTAAAAAATAATAACATTACTCACTTTTTAAGAATAACAAAAAAGGCTTGAACTCCTTGCAAATACAGGGTTTTCAAGCCTTTTTATAGTTTGTAACTGTCAAAGATGAGATTATATTACATTATTTTTTATATTACAATGGTTATTGTTCAAACACAGGGACAAGAAACAAAAAAATAATACGTTGACATCTATCTCATATCAACGGCATTGATAAGCAAACCTAATTAGCGCCATAATATACAACTATTATTTTCTTTTGAAAATGTTATAATAAATTGATTAATAATAACAATGTTCCTCTTACAGCCAACTTAATATTAATCATAAAACAAGGGAGGTGCATGGCTGGTTATCCTGTAGAACCTATCGAAAAACTGAATGGGGGTAGCCTTATGAGAAGAAAGCTTATCATTGTTTTAGCATTCACCTTGCTGATGATATCCGCAGCATTTCCCGCTTTTGCCGCTGAAACTATCCGGCTGCAAGTAAACGGCGATGCGGTCCCGTCACCCGGCCTGTATCTGGAAAACGACTGCAGTATGGTTTCGGTGGACACCTTTACCCGGCTTGCCGGCGCTGAAGTCAAATGGTCTGCTAATGACAACTTTGCCATTACGGAAAACGGAGTGACCCTGAATCTATCCGTGGGAAAAACTGAAGCCCTGCTGGGGGACAAGCCTGTCACACTGCCTGTCGCGCCAACTAAAACAGGAGACAGCGTTTTCATCCCTCTCCGCGCCGTCAGCGACGCCTTTGGTTTTAAAGTTGACTGGGATGGGGAACAGTGGCTGGTTAATCTGACCAGAGACGAACAAAGGGACGGCATGTCGGTTTCCGACTTGCTGGCCAAATCCACAGTGGCTAGTCAAGCATATAACACGTACTCCATGGAAGGCCTCTTCAACATTGCCATGGACATCCAGGCGGACGGGAAAGCTGTTGAACAAGCCCCGAAAAACATCACCTCGAAGCTAACCGGCCAAATTCAGAATAATCCATTCCAGGTATACGTGAAACAAACTGTTACGCCCGGAACTGCGGACAATAACAGTGAAATGATTGTTGAAACATATATGGACCAGGCCAAGATGTATATCAAAGCCCCAGAACAGGACTGGACCGTCATGAACATGCCGTTTTCACCGGAATTCTGGAAACAGCAGCAGGATATCCAGTCAGACCCATTGAAAGCCGCCGAGTTGATGAAGGAAATGGGGATTTTATTGAACTTCGGCAACGACGTGACAGTTGACGGCAAGGATTACTATGTCGTGAACGCAGCTATCGACATGAACAAGTTTAAACAAGGTTACCAAAAACTCCTCCAGCAAGCGATGCAAGCAATACCGCAGGACACAACCGCTGGAAACGCTGCCGACTTACAGAAGCAAATGGCGGATCTCTTTAAAAACGCCACGCTGGATTATAATTACTCAGTTTTAGTCAACAAGAAAACCCTGATTGGTGAGATTGTCAAGTTTGACGCCCGGTTGATCATGTCCATGGAGAACCCGGCGCCTGAGCAGGCAAGCGGGGCGGCGACAGATAACACGCCGAAAACAATGAAAATGGACATGAAGATAAAGGGTGACATGAAAATCACTGATCTAGGCAGCCCCTTCAAAGCCCCGGACGTTAGCGCCGCCAAAGAAATAAGCAAACCGTAACATCCATCCAGCAGAAAAAAGATTGAAATCACTATCCGGACGCCGAAATTCAAAACACCTGGTTGTTAAACCAGGTGTTTTATTATAGTACAAAATAAATTAATAATGTTAAAATTGAAGTATTTAAGGCAACATTATTTATAGCGCCAAGGAACAGGTACATGATTTTATGAAAACATTATTATCTTCAATTCAACAAATATGCGCGGACAATCACCAAGCGGCTTTCATAGTGGGGGGATACCTGCGGGATATCCTACTGGGAAGGAAGCCCGGCGACATCGACCTGGCGCTCGAAGAACCGGCGCGTAACCTAGTAAAGGAACTAGCCCGCAAGCTGGACGGCACGCTGGTGATCCTGGACGGCAAAAGGTCCGTTTACCGTTTGATCATCAACACGAAGAATAGCTCCAGCCAAATTGATATAGAAGGGATTAACCCGGGCGGGCTGTTATCCGACCAGGCAAGACGCGATTTTACCATCAACGCCCTAGCCGTGCCACTCGACCAATACTTGCATAATCCTTGCTGGAAAGAGTGCATCATTGATCCCATGGGTGGATTGGCTGACTTGCAACGCGGCACAATCCGGGTTTGCAGCGAAACTTCAATAGAGAACGACCCGCTGAGGGCGCTCCGGGCTTTCCGGCTGGCCGCAAACTTGGGGCTTGTCCTTGAACCCGGCGCCATCCGGCTTATCGCACAGTTGCAAAAACAGGTTTTAGCCTGTGCGGGGGAACGAATCTGGGATGAACTTGCCGCCATTTTCATTCACCCGCAATCAGTTCCTGTAATCAGGCTAATGGATACTGAATGTGGCCTGCTGGAAAAGATTATCCCCGAACTAGCCCCTCTGAAGGATATGGTGCAAGGCGGCCACCATACGGATGACGCGTGGGAACACTCGCTGAAAACACTTGAAATCTTTGAGCGTATAATCGATAGCGGCCTGCCTTCGGATTTAAATGACAAAATAATCGGCTATACGAGTAAAAAAATTACGCGGTCCCGCAACCGCCTCCCGGCGCTTAAACTGGCCTGTTTGCTCCATGACGTGGGCAAGCAATTTTGCCGGGAATATGCCGGAAACGGTAAGTATACCTTCTATAACCACCACAAACTGGGAGTCCCCGTGGCTGGCGCCGTCGCAGGGCGGCTGAAGCTAAGCGGCGCTGAAAATCAAATAATCAAAACCCTGGTTGGATCGCATATGGACCCTTTATTCTTATATAAGGATAATCCACCCAGCCCCCGTGCCTTACGCCGGTTTTTTAGCAGGTCAGGCCTGGAGACAACAGGGCTGCTGCTGCTGTCTCTGGCCGACATCACCGCCAGCCGGACTGCCTCCGGACATAAGGATGAGGCATGGTCCTACCGGAAATTCATTTTGGATCTTCTCAATAAGTATTTGAATGAAAACAACCGGTATGTATCACCGTCCAGGTTGCTCGACGGAAATGATATATGCGTGATTTTGGGAATAAAGCCTTCCAAGCGGGTCGGCCGGGTGTTGGAATCACTAGCCGACGCACAGGTTGAAGGGCTGGCGCGAACAAAAGAAGAAGCTGTGGCGTTCATTAAACAATACAAGCGCCCTACCTGACAAGCGCCGGTATCGTCTTAACAGCAGCTATACCGCTCCATTGTTTTTTCATGTCAATTAGCCCTTCCCGAACATTCATCAGTGGTGTAACGGCCACCGAGCGAACCTTATCGACTTTCAGACCGCCGCGCAAAGGCCGGAGCGCTTGCTGACCCAGTTCCCCGGTAGCCACCGGTGTAATCAAGCTTCGGTCCAGCTCAAAAATTTCTGCCGCGAGAACCGCAAAGTCATACCGGTTCAATAATTCCGGGCCGGCAATGTTGTAAATTCCCTCCTTGCCGCTTTCGACCAGTTCTTTAATGATTGCGCAAAGGTTGTTCACATAAGTGGGTGTACTGAACTGATCATTAGGAACTTTTACTTTTTCTCCCTGGCGAAGGCGCTCGTTTAAACGTACAACAAAATTTTTTCCTTGTTTTTCATAACCGTACACCACACTTGTGCGAATAATCAAGTGAGGGCACGTCGACTGCCGGATTAGTTGTTCCGCCTCGTTTTTAGCCTTTCCATACATGTTGAGCGGGTTGGAAGGCTCTGTCTCAGCGTAAGGGCCGGCTGCGCCGTCAAAAAGGTAATCCGTGCTAAAAAAAACCACTTTCGCTTTGATTTCGCCAGCCGCGGCCAGAACGTTTCGCGTCCCGTCTATATTGACCCTGCGGCACAGTTCCGGTTTTTTTTCGCAAGCTTCCACGTCCGGCAAGGCTGCGGGAAGAAAAATAACATCCGGTTTTAACGCGGTGATAAAATCTGTGACAGTTCCTGATTTGGTCATATCCAAGCTATACATATCCGGCATCGGATATGAAAAGTAAGTGCCGGTAACCTGGTGGGAACCGGCAAGCGCCTGGCAGAGATTGAAGCCAATCTGTCCGGACGCGCCAATAATTAACATTTTCATGATTACCCCACCCTATGATTAGCTATTTGCAAGGCATACACCAAACTCCAAACAAAGAATCATAAATAAGTTAATGGGGGCAACGCCCCCAAACTAACATTTTCTTCACCCGGTGTGCGTCCTTACTCCTACCGATCTCATTGATGCCGTCAACTTACTTGGTATCACTTTAGTAGGATCGTAAATAATGCTAACCCGGTCGACCCCGGCGATCTGTACATCCTTCACACCTTCCATGGCAAGAAGCTCTTTTTTCATCAAGGCTGTTCTATCTGCATCATACAAGCCTTCCACTGTAAAATGCATCAGATAGTCCATCAACTTCTCCTCACGATTTTATTGTTTAGTTAATCACACTTAGGTCCACACGGCTGCGGGAACAGCTCAGGCGGGCACACAAACGGGCCTACCGGCGAAACGCTTTCACAGAGATGCGGAACACAGAAACCAAAACTAGGAACTAAAAGCTTTACGACAGCAAGAGACTGAATTACGATGCACAAGTCAAAATTGCAGCAGACCTGATTCCCGAGGACCAGGCAAGGTCCGCAGGCAAAATTCGGCACGTCGCACACAACGGTGGTCGGGAACGGTGTCGCGGGGGCACAAAGCGATACAGTTTTTGTGAAACCGAAACTTAAATCAGAAAGTTTGCATACTACGTCGCCGCAGGCATCCCTGATTTTAATCTTAAGGGTCACCTGAATCGCTACTACTACGTTGGCGCGGCCACGTTCATCCGGCTCGGAGCGGGGCAGCACTTCATTGCAGGAGACATTTGTTATTTTACACTCTGCAGATACCCCTCCTTCACAATCTTCCGGCAAATCGAAACAGACGTTTTCACGGCGCTCGGCCTGAAAACAAAAATCATAAACTTTGGGCACCTCAATACAAACGGTTTCTGGAAACAACTTTCTTACATCTTGCGTTTCCATAAGAGAAGCTTCCTCCTTTAAGGTATGCGGAAATCGAACCGCAAATTACCTAATTTTAGTACAGATTATGCCTTTTTAGACGAAAAGGTGAAATTTTTTAGTTAATTTTACTAATAAACTTAAAAATTAAATTTAATGAGCAGTTTTTATCTAATGTTTACCAATTATTACTTTATATCCCAAGATATTATGCCAGCAACTTTTATCATTGCAATATTAAATTTGGTTAATTATGTAACTATATCAAAATTAAACCATATAGTTAGTTATTTCTACTCATACACAAAATTACTTTTTTATCAGTACTATATATTCAAGTAAATTTTTAAGGGGGTAAAATCATGTTCTTTATGAACTTCACCCTGCCACGCCGGCAACTAGTGAAAGATAGTACCATAAAAACAAATGAAGAGAAGAAGGAACTCACTGAAATAATGAAACCATCACCTAACTTTGAACAAATCCAACCAGGTCTATATTGTTTTTCTTTTTCCTCCACAGCCGACTCAGGAACATTTCCCGTCAACCGTCAGCAGCTCAATTTAACACCCTTCAAGCAACAAAAACATTACCCGGCAGAAGCTCCCGAAAAAATACCGGGGACTAGATTTGTCAAGGCAGACGATCAGCAACCGGGCGCAAACAGCCTATACGATTTGCCCTTATATTGTTTTACCTGACACAAATAAATACCGGCAGTGTGCCGGAGACTAACCCAATGACCATTTATGTCCTCTCAAAAACATAGTCTCAATTGACTATGTTTTCTCATTATGAGACAATAGCATAAACAAACATATATTCGAAACCCTTGACGCATGGGCAACCGGGAGCTAGCTATGGAGGGTTGGTGCAAGGTGGCCGCCAACACCTTGAAGTATCCTGTAGAAGAGTATAAAGGCAGATGCAGATAATGAATTTTACATTGTGGAGTGAATACCTTGAGACCATTTCTCAAATGGCCCGGAAGCAAATATCGCATTGTTGACCGTGTTAAAGAACAACTACCACCAGGCCGCCGGCTTATAGAGCCTTTTGTTGGGTCCGGCGCGGTGTTTTTAAATACTGACTACGATAATTATTTATTGGCGGATAATAATCCGGACCTGATAAATGTATTCAGGTTTTTGCAATCCGAGGGGAAAATCTTTATTGAATATTGCAGGACTTTCTTTACTCCGGAAAACAATTCCGAGGAAGTTTACTACACATACCGGCATGAATTCAATAATACCAAAGACGATAAATTAAAAGCCGCCCTTTTCCTGTATCTAAACCGCCATGGGTACAACGGCCTGGTCAGGTACTCGCTAAAAGGTAATTTTAACACGCCTTTCGGTACTTACGAAAAACCATACTTCCCTGAAAAAGAGATGATATATTTCCATAAAAAGGCGCAGCGAGCCCAATTTATTTGCTGCGGCTTTGAAGATGCTATGTCTCAGGCAATGCCCGGCCAGGACGTTTGTTACTGCGATCCGCCGTACGTAAATCTCTCCCCAACCGCGAACTTTACTAGTTATAGCACGGGCGGGTTTGGCCTTGAGGAGCAACTGCGCCTTGCTAAACTGGCAAAGGGTTTAGCTGAAAAAGGGATCCCTGTTTTACTGTCAAACCACGATACAGAGTTTGTTAGGCGGGCTTATGCTTCCGCCCAAATTATTGCGTTCGACGTACAAAGATTTATTAGCTGTGACAGCACAAACCGCGGCAGGGTCGGAGAGGTTTTAGCCTTATTCCCTGGCTGCAGTTAAATAGCGTTAGTTTTTTGCTTGGAAGCAATATCTGAATCGGGATTATTATCATAATTTCTTATACGACAAGAAAGGCCTTGAACAACAAAAGTTATTCAAGACCTTTCGAATTATTTTACTGATTTATTTATTAGTTATTTTTCTACTGAAAGTCCCGCCCCGGCCCATTCACTAAACGACGCGTTATAGTTTTTGGCTTTCTCATAGCCGCACATGCGTAGTATTTCCGCCAAAAAGCCGGACCTGATTCCTACTGTGCAATAAGTCACAATATCATCCTCCGGCTTCAACCCCGCTTTATTGAACATTTCTTTAAGTTCAGGAATACCCTTGATAGTGCCGTCGTCATTATAGGCATTGTTGTAGGGAATACTAATCGCCCCCGGAATATGCCCTAACGCCTTTTCACCATGATTTGTCTTACCGCTGTACTCCTCAGGCGAACGGGCATCTAAAAGCTTAATACCGGCCATATTATTTTTAACATAATCGGTAGTTGCCAGTAATGAATTATCCGGTGTGGTAATTTTAAAGGCAACTGGATTAACAGGGGGAACGTCTTGAGTTATTTCCCCGCCGAATGCCTTCCATGCCGGGAAACCGCCATTCAACATTTTGGAATCTTTTAATCCGGCTATCCTCAACATCCAGAGGACTCTTCCTTCTTCACCTAAACCCTTCGGATCATTATAAACAATAATTGATTTACTGCCGTCTATGCCCAGACTGCCAATTTTCTCCGCTAATTGATCCGGAGGCAGGACCACCCCCCAACCAGTCTCCCCTTGTTTCGGCTGCATATTGGACAAAGACTGCCAAGTTACATTGATGGCGCCCGGCACATGACCTTCACTGTAATCTTTTCCTGCCCTGGCATCCAAGACTACTACTTTCTTCAAATTATCTTTAAGCCTGAAACGAAACAAATAACAAACGCATAAATCTTAGAACTCATAATAAATTATACTTTGGCTGATTGCTTATTTCGTTCACTTATAATTTTCTTAATCACCACAACCAAAACACTAACAGATATTAAGCTTAAAATACCAAAAACAAACGTCTTTACACTGCCTACCAGAATATCACCCACATAGGAGTACACAAGGGTGGCCGGCAGTTGGCCCAAGCCGGTTGCCCAGAAAAACTCCCAAAAGCCGATGGAGGTGAGGCCCGCCGCGTAACTTACCACATCAAAGGATACAAAGGGAAGCAAGCGGGCAATCAGGATCGCATATTTACCGTAGCGTTCAAAAAACCGGTCAGCCTCTTCCAGGGCAAATTTGCTGGTAAACCGCTCAACCACCGACCTGCCGTAAAACCTGGCAATCCCGTAACACAATGCCGCCCCGCACATGGCGCTAGACCAGGAAAGGAGAGCGCCCTTAACCCAGCCAAACAAGGCCGCGTTGGCAAAGGTAATGACAAAAGCCGGCAGCGGCGCGGCTACTGACTGGAATACCATCAGAAAAAAGGACACAACGGGAGCCCAAATGCCAAAGGATAAAATATAATACTTCATAGCGGTGATATCGACCATGGAAAGGATCAGAACAACCCGCCTGATACTGAACTGCAAGGGTTCAACAAAAACGTAGAGGCCTGCCAGGAGCAATAAAATACCGACTTTTATCCATGCCGGTACTTCTAGTTTCATCATTTGCACCTAACCTCCAAAACAGCGCCCCCGCAGCTGGAGCCTAAGCCCGCCGTGCAGGCGTAGCAGTGGTTGTCCAGCATGATCGGGCGGTTTCGCAGACACGTCAAATCAAAATTATGGATATATCCGGGAACATCCGGCGTACAGGTCAATCCCAGCGCCTGGTTAAAATCACAGTCATATAGACGCCCGTCCCAGCCAACCGAGATCTGGCTCCGGCACATGACCAGTTCGGCGGCAGCGGGATTAAAGGCGCCTGCAAGGCGAACCAGGTAATCTTCCAGGTTGCCTGATTGCATCAAAAAATTCAGAAAGCGCCCGATTGGCACGTTTGTTAAGGTGAAGAGTTTATTAAAAACGATCCCGTAACGGCGCGTCATCTCCCGCCGAAATTCAGTTTCAATAGAATGCTGGGCAGGCGGCAGAAACGCCCCGCCGGGGTTATAGACCAGGTTGATCCGCAGCCCGCTCTGTTCCCGCCCGTAACCTAGTTCGTTCATACGCCTTAGCACGCGGATGGAAGCTTCAAAAACGCCATCCCCTCTCTGCCGGTCAGTATTTTTTCCCAGGTAGTACGGCAGGGATGCGACCACTTCCACCTTGTTACGCGCGTAGAGTTCAGCCAGTTGGGCATATTCTTCCAGTTCCAGCACGGTGAGGTTGGTGCGTACCATAACCTTCCTCCCCAGCTTGACGGCTTCTTCTATTAACCAGCCTAAATTAGGATTTAGTTCAGGAGCGCCGCCGGTAATATCAAGTGTGGGGATACCCGTGCCGGCCAGCACGGATAAGCAACTGGATACAGTTTTCCTGCTCATTGACTCAGTTCTTTCAGGCCCGGCCTCCACGTGGCAGTGTTTGCACGACAAATTGCAGACCTTGCCCATGTTCACCTGCATTACAGAAATACCGTTACTTCTTAGTGGAAAAAGGCCGGCTTCCATGAACTTGTGAACAATGGGCGTGACCCCCGGGGTCTCCCTAAGAAATTCCAGCTGCTTTTCACTGTCGCTTTGCGGGCGTTGTGGTGCTTTCAAGCTTAAACTCATCAGTGTCTCCTATCTATTAAAATCCAAGCCTGCCGGCGATATTTTTCATCTGTACGCCGTGAACCAATGCGGCCCCTCCCCTGATTGCAGCGGCCACGTGAACAGCCTCGGTCATTTGCTCTTCATTTGAACCCTTTTCAAGGGCTTCTCTTGTGTAAGCCTCGATACAGTAAGGACACTGCAGGGCGTGGGCCACTGCAAGAGCAATAAGCGCTTTTTCCCTTGCGCCCAGGGCTCCTTCCTGGAATACCGCATTATAGTAAGACATAAACTTTTCCCAGAGCTCGGGCGCACCCTCACCCATTGTCGGAAATTTTGCCAGGTCGGCGGGATTGTAATAACTACTCATCATGCTTTCGCCCTCCTAATAAATTTTAAAAACTGACTGGTCCTTTTATTAATCGGCATGAAATCTATTTGTTGCCGCTCAAACTGTTCCGTCATGGCCAGGAGGTCGTCAGGCCGGTCGACATCAGACAAGCGGTCTAGGAGGCTGTATGTCACGTTGTACTTGTCGCAGATAGTCAAAGTTTTTTCTAAAACACTTTCTGTGCCCCAGTCGATATCGTCAAAAACCCTTCCCTCAAAGTACCGCATGCCAACAAGGTAATAACCCCCATCGAACGCCGGACCAAAAACCAAATCAGATTGGTCCAGCAAATACAGCGTTTTTATCAAAAAAGAAGGCGGCAGAGCAGGCGTGTCAGTTCCAATCAGAACAACCGGGGAGTGGCCGCGTACAAACAGCTGCCCGGCTACGCCCAGCATGCGCTGTCCAAGGCTTCCCTCAGGCTGGGGGATAACTTCCTCGTCAGGTCCCACAACCTTAGCCAGTTTGTTGATTTCACCCGCCGGAGTTGCCGCAATATAGCTTTTAAATTCAGTCAGTCGCCTGACTTTGTCCAAAGTGTCCTCAAGAAAGGCCCACTGCAGGGCTTCCCGCTGAGCCGGTGTCAGAACGCCGCTCAGGCGGCTCTTGCCCTCAGCCGAAGGGATTCTGGACATAATTGCCAGCGCCGGTTTAGCCATTTTTCACCTTTCTTTTCTCACATACTATTAAAGGATTAGAAAAAAGAATCGAGAAAAACTTTATTATGAACAAGAACAAGCACCCTTTGATCAGCATAATAATTCCGACCTATAATGAGTCTAAAACTATAAACGAAACTATTGAGCACCTGCGCCACTGGGACAACATCCTTGAAATTATCGCGGTGGACGGTGGAAGCAGCGACGGCACCGCCCGGCTGGTCAGTCCTGAAGTCAAGCTGATCAACGCTCCCATGGGCAGGGCAAGTCAAATGAACGCGGGCGCCCGGCTGGCATCCGGTGAAGTACTGCTGTTTTTACACAGTGATACCCGCCTGCCACGTGATTTTCCGCAACAGCTTGATCAAGCTCTGTCCGACAGCGGCGTGGTTGGGGGCGCGTTCAAAATGAAAATCGACCACCCCGGTTTGTTTTTTTACCTGACCTCCCTTGGTTCAAACCTCAGGGCTGCCGTTACAGGCATTTATTTCGGCGATCAGACTATATTCGTGCGGCAAGATGTCTTTCACAAAATAGGAGGCTTCCCATCTATTGAATTAATGGAGGACTGGGAGTTTTCCAAAAGCATGCGCCGGGTTGGGAAAACCCTGCTTCTACCCGGCCCCGTCATTACTTCAGCCAGGCGCTGGCTTATTCACGGCAAATGGCGTACCGCCTGGCTGATGCACAAGATAAAGACGCTTTACCTTTTAGGAACCAGCCCGGATGATTTAAAAAGGATGTACTCCGACAGGCGCTGATAGCGTCTTCCTGGCCAAAAGCAACTCCAGGGTAATAGCGGCCGTAGTAACGGTGATTTCCTTACACCTGGTATTTTTAAAGGGTGACAGTTTCTTTCTGAGCCCCCTGCAGCAGGTCAGACCAAATTCATTTACAAACTTACGGTGCAGTTCCGCAGCGGCCTCTGAAATTTCCTTGTCGAAGCCCTTTGTTTCGGGACCGGCAAGCAGTAAACCTATTGCCATCACTCCTCCCGCCAGAGCCCCGCAAGTGCAGCCGGCGTTCATACCGTGACCGAAACCCGCGGCCAACTGTCTTATGCCGTCTGTTTGGCCGTTTAACAGTTCCAAGTTGCTCAAAACCACTGCCTGAGCGCAGTTATAGTCCTGGTTAAAGTATTTTTCCGCTCTTATACGCACTTCTTTATCCAGATCCTGATAAAAGTCATCCATCTGTATACTCCACTACTTCCTTAAGGCAAATATAACGCCACCGGCAAGGCTGGTCACAGTAACCAGGGTAAAAAACAACAGTGAACCGGCAAGCGCGGTTGCCGGATTTATCCCCGCAAAACCGTAAAGCAAGACGTACATTCCTTCTCTTATGCCAAGGCCGTTAATTGACAGCGGCAGCATTGACACGGCCATGATTACAGGTATGAATAAAAAGTGTTTAAGTAAAGGTATATCCGCCCCTATAGCCCGGAAAATAAAAACATTGGAAAGTACCAGTACAAACTGAAACAAAAAGGACAACATCAGAACCTTCACCAATACACCCGGATGCTCTTTATAATTACCCAAACGGCACAGCCACTGTCCTATTTTGCTGTCTTCCTTGGAAGTAGAGCATAACAAAATTGCCGTTACGGCCAGGCAGAACGCCAATATCCCACCAACCAGCCAGCTGACGATACCGTTCCCCCCTGTTCCTGAAACAAGCGCCAGGGCAATCGCCGCAGTAAGAGCAAGCGCTAACGAGGCCAGCAGGCGCTCTACTATGACCGAAGCGGCAGCTTCTTTGGTTTTACCGGATGACCTGGCTGCATCGTATATTCGCATGGCATCTCCACCTATGCTGGAAGGGAGGAAATTATTGGCAAACGGGCCCACGTAATAAAACGATAACAGCCTGATAAAAGGAATTTGAACCTTTTGAACTGTTAATAGCGGCTGCCATTTTAATACGCTAACCAGCATACATATGTTTACCATTAAAAAAGATGCAAACAATGAAGGCCAATGACTGTTGATAATAAGCACCTTTAACGGGCCCAACTGAATCCTGTTAAGGATCCAAGCTAACAGCCCGGCGCTGATAACAATTTTTATAAACATTTTCAACGACGAATTAAGCTGTTTGGCATTCCCGGCTAGCCGGCAGGCATCTTCCATACTTATACTTCTCCAAAACGGAAAATAAATTTAATATCTGACCCTTTCTCCTTAGTCATTATTTTACCATGAGCTAATTTAATATTTAAAATAAAATATTTTTATGGATTTACTATTGCATATAAAAAAATTAATTTATAAATATAAAGGCTCACACTTTATTACTAGCGCAAGCCTTTGCCAACCTTATTAACTTAACCTTTTTGATATAAGCATCCTGTTTTTCGCCAATCCGCGCACTCCTCCGGAACAGCCTCCCGCTCCACTCCGCAACTGCCGCAGCTCCCGTGGCAGCAGGCCGGCTTTAAAAGAGACTTGTTGCACCGAGGGCAACGCAGAGTGTTGGGGTCTTCAACCCGGTAGCCACACTGGGGGCAGTTTTTTATATTCATGAGCAATATATTAGTCACAACCGCCGCCCCCTAACCCGCGATCCCCCGGGGTTTATCCCGCTTGGCCAGACGGCAGGCTATGACTGTCGCCAGGGTCATGCCAAAGAACGCGAGGATAATCCCCAAAGCTCCCGTATACCCGCCATCCCCGCCGAAGGCACTGTGCAATTGGGACACGATACCGCCCACCAGGAAGGCCACCGCCCAACTGGCGCCCCAGATCATGGCCGCTTCTTTCTTGGAGCGTTCCTTGAAGATAATCAGAATAGACGCGATGCACGGCACGAAAAGGGTGATGGTGATCAGAGCCGCAATGGTTTGCTCCGGCGTCAGGACCATATTGCTTAGACCGGCTGCCCCGAAATCCCGGCGCACGATACCCATGATGAAAGCGGTGGCCGCTTCTTTCGGCAGCTTGAGCCAGCCCACTGTCAGGGGCGCCAGCAGGTTTTGCAAAAATTCCAGGATGCCGGTGACCTGAAAGACGCTGATGATAAGAGCGCCCAGGGCAAACAGGGGAAAGGCCTCTTTCAGGAAGTTATAGGATTTAGTCCCGGTCTTTTTCAGTACGTTATCCAATCTGGGCAGCCGCAGAGGAGGCAGGTCGATCAGGAGATCCGTTGACTTTCCGGGCAACAGGGTGTCCATAATCGTACCAATTATCACCAAAACTGTAAAGATAACCATTGCATAGAGGGCAACATACCAGCCGCCAACGCCGGCAAGCAATCCGGCGATTACCCCCAACTGGGCCGAGCAGGGTATGGTCAGTCCTAACAGGAGTACGGCAATCCTGCGCTCCCGGTCAGAGCCTAAAAGCCTGGTGGTGATGGTGGCCATGGTCACGCAACCGAACCCCAGGATCAACGGGATTACTCCCCGGCCGTTCAAGCCCACGCCGGTTAATAAGCGGTCAACCAGGGTGGCGATTCTAGGCAGGTAGCCGGAATCCTCAAACAGGGAAAGGAAAAAATAGAAACCAATCACCAGCGGCATCAACAGCCCCAGGATGTAAGTAATGGTCATGGTCAACAGGCCGAATTCTCCAATCAGAATAGTGCCAAGGACCGACTCTGCGGATATGAGTTGGCCGACAATGCCGCGCACCGCAGGTTCATACTTCTCCAACATGATGGTTTCCTCGGTGAAACCTACTACCGTCCCGGCAATTAACACACCGATGACATAGTACATAGCGTAAAGGGCCAGGGCCAGAATAGGCAAGCCGGTAGCAGGCTTAAGCATCCAGCGTCCCAGGAGGCTACCGAATGTAGCCCCTTCAGTGCTTTCTTTAAGGACGTGTTTGATTACGTCGTTAACTCGCTCCCGCCTCATCAGGTATATTTCTTCCCGGTGGTTTTCCGGTTTCAGGCCGTGGCGCTCCGCCACCAACGGATCATCTTCCAGCACCAGCAGCGCTTCGCCTTGGCTGCCCACCCGGTTAGCCAGCCGGCTGATGAGGGGCTCCAGTCCCGGAGTCATATGTCCGGTTTTAGCATCGGCAAGCCGCTCTTTTACTTCACTGAAACCTTTTCTTTGTACAGCCACCGTAGGTATCACAGGTATACCTAAAAGATCACTTAAGAGATCGGCATCAACCTTCAGGCCCTGCCTTTCGGCCTCGTCCACCATATTCAACGCCATTATGACTGGTACGCCGGTATCAATAACCTGCTGGGTTAAAAACAGGTCCCTTTCCAGGTGAACGGCGTCTACCACGCTTATCACCATGTCCGCGGACAGGATGATATCCCGGGCAATGCGCTCCTCATCGTTGAATGAGGAGATGCCGTATACCCCCGGTGTATCTATAATAACGTCGGAACCAAAGCGGCCGTGCGAGATCTCCAAGGTGGTGCCGGGGTAGTTGGAAACATCCACGTACAGCCCGGTGAAATAGTTAAAAAATACCGACTTCCCAGTATTGGGGTTTCCGGCTAATACGATTTTCTTCGCCCCTTCGGGTATGTTTTTCAGGCCAACAGGACCATGACAATGTGCCACCAGTTCATCACTCCTTTTCAGTACATGACATTACCACACCGATCTGCCTGGCCAGCCCTCGTCCCAGAGCTATCTGCTGTTTATTCTTACGGATTACAATGGGTCCGGCAGGCACCACTTCCTCACAACTAACCGTCTCTCCTTCGGCGATACCGAAACGGATGGCTTGGACGCGCACCACCTCGTTAGGTATGGAAGTAATTTTAAAAGATTGCCCCCTTTTTACCCGGTCCAGGGTCATTATTAAACACCTCCTTCATTAGGAACGTAACTTATTAATTGATTAATAATCTTTGATTTTGATAATGATAATAATTATCATTTGGTGGTCAAAAAATAACGAGAATCATTCTCAATATCATTCTACTGTCCTCTCCCGTTAAAGTCAACTATCACATTTAAATTATTCCCACTATTTCATCACGCTCAAGTATAGCACGGCAACACCGATAATTATCCGGTAATACCCGAACGGTATAAAATTTCTCCTCTGAATGTATTTCATAAAGGCCGCGATTTCTGTTACGTCTCTCAATAACGATTAAAACAATGCCGCCTATCACAAGAGCCAGCGCTACGGTTAAAGGGTTAAAAAGCAGTTCCTCCACACGTTTTCCCAGGGTACCCCCGATCAGCAGGGCAGGTACAACCCCTATGACCGTCTTTTGCCATAAACCCCATACTTCTTTTTTCTCTATAATTGTTTTATTGCTGCCGAAAGGGAAGATTCTGCTCCAAAAATATACCACCACCGACAGGATAGCCCCCAATTGTATTACCACGTCAAACATATTCGCGAAATTGCCCGTAAAACCAACTAATTTGTTCACCAAAATCAAATGGCCGGTTGAAGAAATAGGCAAAAATTCCGTTATACCTTCGACTATTCCTAATATTATTGCGCTAAAAAAACTATCCATCGCAGCCTCCTTGGTTTTATCCATAACTAATTAGAATAACAAAAACGGTATACATTCAATGAAACCGGTAGCATCACGCGGCGAAGCATAACACACAATCCTTGCCATCAAGAATCATTTGTCAGCTCTTCCATTACTTTTCCGGGTTAATCCGCAACAGCCGGATACCGTTTAATGTTACCAGCAGTGTAGCTCCCATGTCTCCCATGATCGCCAGCCAGAGGGTCAGCCAGCCCGGAAACACAGCGGCGATAGCAATAGCCTTGATTACCAGGGCAATCCCGATATTTTGCCGGATCACCCCTAGCGCCGCCCGGCTAAGGAGGATCGTAAAAGGAAGCTTGGCAAGGTCATCGGCCATCAGGGCGATATCCGCCGTTTCCAGCGCCGTATCTGTGCCCGCCCCACCCATGGCGATGCCAATCGTCGAAGCAGCCAGCGCCGGCGCATCGTTGATGCCGTCACCGACCATGGCAACCCTCCCATGCTCCTGCAAAAGCGTATGGACGGCTTTTACTTTGTCCTGGGGCAACAGTTCCGCATGAAACTCATCCACCCCGACACGTACCGCTATAGCCCGGGCCGCAGCCTCGTTATCCCCCGTGAGCATAATGGTGCGGCGGATGCCGGCCTGCTTCAGAGCAGCTATCGCTGTTTTACTATCCCCCCGTACTTCATCGGCAACGGCGATAATCCCCAGGAAACCTCGCGCAGTGTACATAACCATGGCTGTCTTACCTTCCTCCTGCAGGCTGTGGATCCGCCTGGCGACAGGCTCTGTATACACACCCAACTCGGTAAACAAGCGGAGGTTTCCCATGTAGACATTCCGCCCATTGACAACCCCATACGCTCCACGGCCCGCGAGGGCGTTGAACTCCTCCGCGGGTTCCACCTTAAGACCACGGGCTTCCGCCGCCTTGACAATCGCTATCGCCAGCGGGTGCTCGGAACGGACCTCCAGGTTGGCGGCAATCTGGAGCAGTGCCAGCTCAGACTCGGACCCCAAAGAAATGACATCGGTGACTGCGGGTTCACCTTTCGTTAGAGTGCCTGTTTTATCGAAAGCAACCGCCGTAAGCGCGCCTGCTTGCTCCAAATATATACCACCCTTGATCAGAACCCCTTTCCGGGCAGCGTTGCCGATAGCACTGACAATAGCTACCGGGGTTGAAACCACAAGAGCGCAAGGGCAAGCTACCACTATTAAAGCCAGACCCCGGTAGATCCACGGCCCCCACGCATAGCCAAGCAGCAATGGCGGCGCCAGAACAACACAGATAGCCAGGACCAGCACGATCGGGGTGTAAACGGCGGCGAAGCGGTCCACAAACGCCTGGGAGGGTGCCCGCTGGGCTTGCGCTTCCTCCACCAGGTGAATAATCTTTGAGATGGTTGTGTCCTGAACCAACTTGGTGACTTCAACCTCAATGGAGCCATGAGTATTGAGGGTACCGGCATAAACTTCACCCCCCGGCCCTTTTTCCACCGGAACGGACTCACCTGTTATGGCTGACTCATTGATCGCTGACTCACCCTTAATGATACGTCCGTCCATGGCGATTTTCTCACCCGGACGGACGATCATTACGTCACCCACTTGAATATCCTCCACCGGGACTTCCAATTCACCCGTCAGACGGCGGATCCGGGCCACTTTGGGGGCGATGTTCATGAGTCCGCTGATAGACCGGCGCACACTTTCCATGGTCCAGGATTCCAGCATCTCGGAAACAGAATACAAGAAGGCTACAACAGCGCCTTCCCTCCACTGACCGATGGCCATGGCTCCGATTATGGCGGTAGTCATCAACACACTCATGTTGATGTCCAGACGTGGCAAAGAGTATACGGCCTTACGAATATTACCCCAACCGCCGGTCATTATAGCCAGCGCGTATAAGGGGATAAAAGTGAGCGCCATAACACCGGCTTGCTCTACTATATAAGCGGCCAATAACGCGGTAATGGAAACCACCATCCGCGCCAATTCCCAGTTAATCTCCGGCTTTACCGGCTTAACCTGCTCTTCACCGGCCGGAACGATGGTGTAGTGTTCCTTCCTGCCTTCCAGCCGGATTGCTTCCAAGTCGGCCGGACCTTCGACTGTCAGCTTGCCGGCCACAGTATTTAAACTAGCCCTGGTTACACCAGGAAGCGCCGCCACGCTCTTTTCAAACTTGGCGGCACAGTCCATTCAGGTAATTCCTTCTACCCGGAAAACAGTTGTACTTCCGGGTATACTCAAGCTCCCAACTTGGGCCATCCCAAATCACTCCTAAAAACATGTTCAAATGATTAATACCAGGTATTCAGGAGTCAGGAGTCAGTACTCAGAATATTTCGGGATAATAAACTGTTCTTTCATTCTGACTCCTGACTCCTGACTCCTGAGTAGTTGTTTATATCTTTTCCACGTAATTCAAAATTTCTCTCATCAGATTCCCAATATTAGTATTCGCTAACCGGTAGTAAACCATTTTGCCATCCCTTCGATACCTGGTGATTCCCAGGTGGTGCAGCAACCGGAGATGGTAAGAAGCGGTCGCTTTACTGCTGTTGATCAGGGCTGCCACATCGCAAACACAAAGCTCGGCCTTACTGAGAGCATAGATGACCTTTACCCGGGTATCATCAGCCAGGGCCTTGAAAGTAGTTGCGACACCTTCAATCCGGTCCACCTGAGGCTTAAGCCGGTTCACGATCTCCTGATCAATACAGTTGACCTGGCAAACCGGGACATCAATCATCAGTTTATCTTCAAGCGGTTTTTGCAATTTTTCTCACCTCACAATCAAACAGTAAAATAACTTTTTGACTATAATATTATAAAATCCCCTCTTCTGTTAACTCTAAAGCCATATCTACTACTTTTAATAATTATTTTCCTGCCAGGTTCGTCATCAAACTCTTTTTAATCACTTCGCTATAAGCATCCAACTCCTTTTATTCCTGATATGTTTTACGCAAAGAATGACCGTACCCCTGACTACACACAACCTCTCGGTTTCGGAAGGCCCGCGACCTTGCAGGCGCCCTTCGCCGGACCGGCGGGAAATAGTTCATAAATACGCTTCAAACTGCAGCCGGTCTCTTTGCATAACTTCGAAATCATTGGGGCAACTTGAAATTGCTGATAATAATCACGCAGGTAATTGATTACTCGCCAGTGCTCGTCGATAAGCTCTTCAATACCTTCGGCCGCGGCAAAAGCCCTGGCTACGTCTTCATTCCAGCATTCCGGCTCTATAATAAAACCGTCCTCGTCAACTTCCACTTCCAGGCGGTTAAAGTCAAAGTCGGGCATTTTATAACACCTCCACTAGGATATTGCAGCCGCTAAATCTTCAATCAAGTCACCGGGGTCTTCCAGTCCAACCGACAACCTGATCAGATCGCCGGTCACTCCGGTACGCACCCTGTGGTCAGGGTGCATTCCCGCGTGAGACATGGTCACAGGATAGGAGATTATACTCTCAACAGCGCCGAGGCTTACCGCCAAGGCCGATAATTTAACGTTCTCTAACAACCTTTTGGCCATCTCCTCAGTCTGCATGCGAAACGACACGATACCTCCAGGCCCGTCGGCCTGGCTGTCATGGATTTCCTTGCCGGGATGATCCGGCAAGCCGGGAAAATATACTTCCTTTACTTCCGGGCAGCCGGCCAGCCATTCCGCCAATTTACGCGCGCCGCTCTGGTGCATGTCCATACGCGCTTTCAAAGTCTTGATCCCGCGCATCAAAAGCCAGCAGTCCTGAGGCCCCAGAACCGCCCCGAAAGAATACTGAATATAATTAATGCGTTCGGCGGTTTGCTTATCCGCCGCCACTACCAATCCGGCAAGCAGATCACTGTGACCACCGAGGTATTTGGTAGCGCTATGAATGACGATATCTATACCAAGTTCAATGGGACGTTGCAAATAAGGAGTCAGAAAAGTATTATCAACCATACTCAACAAACCATTCTCTCTGGCAATGGCGGAAACTGCCCGCAAATCCGTAATTTTCAGAAGAGGGTTGGAAGGTGTTTCCGCGTAAACACCCTTGGTGTTTCGCCGCAAGGCTGTCTTGACTTTAGCGGGGTCGGTGAAATCAACAAAAGTCACTTCGATGCCCAACCGGTTAAACAGTCCTGTCAGCACCCGGTATGTGCCGCCATAGACATCCTCGCAGACCACTATATGGTCGCCCGGCGAGAAGAGCAATAACACGCTGGATATAGCAGCTATCCCTGAAGAAAAGGCAAAACCCCTGACGCCTCCCTCCAACTTGGCTATTATCGCTTCAAGGGCGTCCCTTGTAGGATTACCTGAACGGGCGTATTCATACGGTCCAAACTCATCAACTTTATTCTGTTTAAAAGTTGAGGCATGGTATACAGGAATACTTACAGCTCCGGTGGTTTGTTCAATTTCGTTTCCCGTATGCAGGATTCTGGTGCCAAATTTCATACATCGACCTCCTATTCAATAAAGGCCTGTTCCAAATCGGACAGCAGTTCGTCGACATCTTCGATACCCACCGACAGCCTCAATAATCTCTCATTTATGCCCAGGCGTTCCCGCTCTGCCGGGTCTATATCAGCATGGGTCTGAAATGCCGGGAACGTTACCAGTGTCTCCACTCCTCCCAGGCTCTCGGCGAATGAAACAAGTCTGACCTTGTTGAGGATCTGTTCGGCCATGGATTTATCCATTACCTCAAAAGAAACCATGGCGCCGAACCCTCGAGCCTGCTCTTTGAGCAACTGGTGGCCGGGGTGAGTTTCCAGTCCCGGGTAAAACACCCGGCGGACAGCTTTATGGCTTGCCAGCCAGCAGGCTATTGTTCGCGCGTTTTCTGTTTGCCGGTCTAATCTGACTCCCAGAGTTTTCATACCCCGGATAACTAACCAGCTATCCTGGGGTCCCAATACCGCCCCTACGGAATTCTGAAGAAAATAGATTCTTTCAGCCATCTCTTCACTCTTGGCCACAATTAATCCCGCGACTACATCATTGTGTCCGGCGAGAAATTTGGTCGCGCTGTATACAACAAGATCAGCCCCCATTGCCAGGGGCTGTTGCAGGTAGGGTGTCATAAAGGTATTATCCACAATAGTCAGCAAGCTCTTTTCCCTGGCCATAGCGCTGATCCTGCTTATGTCGGCCACCTTCAGGAGAGGGTTGGTAGGCGTCTCCAGCAGGATAGCCTTGGTTTCATCTTTTATCGCCAGGGTGACCTGGTCAAGATCACTGGTATCAACAAAAGTTGCCGCCAGTCTGTACTGGGAAAAAACCTTGTCCAGCAATCTGAATGTTCCCCCGTACAGATCCTCTGTCACAATAAGATGGTCACCCGGCTTAAAGAGCAGCAACAGGTTTGTCAAAGCCGCCATACCGGACGCGTAGGCAAATCCCCCGGCGCCCCCGTCAAGCCGGGCGATGCCCTTCTCCAGCACCTGGCGAGTGGGGTTGCCGCTGCGGGAGTAATCATATCCGGTGCTTTCACCAAAACGGGGATGACGGAAGGTAGCAGTCTGGTAAATGGGAATCGACAGGGCGCCTGTAGGGTCTTGTCCCACTCCCAATTGTACCGCTTCTGTGGAGGTTTTAATAACTTTCTCTCCTTTCTTTAACTGCGCATCCCGGCAGATCATCATCCGTCAGTCCGGTTATGGTAGGATTATCCCCGCAAACAGGGCAGTCAGGATCTCTCCTGACCTGTATTTCTTTGAACTTCATGTCCAGGGCGTTATAAGCGATCAAGCGGCCCACAAGCAAATCCCCCTTGCCCAGCAGGTATTTCAAGACCTCGGTAGCCTGGATTATCCCAATCGTCCCCGCCAGAACCCCCAGCACACCGGCCTCTGAGCAGGACGGCACCGAGCCGGGCGGTGGCGGCTCACGCAATATGCAGCGCAAACAGGGTCCTTTGCCGGGAATAACTGTAAAGGTTTGGCCGGTAAAACCAAGGACTCCTCCGTGAACGAAAATTTTCCCGGCCATGACGCAGGCATCGTTAACCAGATAACGGGTGGGGAAATTATCTACCCCGTCGACTATCACATCATAATCCCGGATAATTTCATTTATATTTTGAGCCGTCAACTTCTCCCAATGGGGCACAACATTACAATCAGGATTCAGGGCGTTCAGTTTTTCTTTGGCTGAATCAACTTTGGGCTTGCCGATGTCTTTGGTAGTGTGCAGGATTTGTCTTTGCAAATTGCTTAGATCAACTGCGTCGCAATCGATAATACCGATTGTTCCGACACCTGCGGCCGCCAAGTAATACGCTGCCGGAGAGCCCAAACCTCCCGCTCCGGCGATCAGGACCCTGCCGTCATTAATTTTCTTCTGGCCTATGCCGCCCACCTCGGGAAGGACGATCTGCCTGCTGTATCTCACGATTTGCTCTTCTGTAAAATCCAAGCGCACCATCCTTTCAAGACCACCGCTACCCCGGCTTGTTACTTTACTTGCCTGCATCCGTAAACAGCAGGTTGACCGAATCGCCCGATTTGATTATCGTGCTCTCGAAAGCTTCCCTGAAAAGAATTGCGCCGTTCAAACCGACGGTCACCATTTCGGGGTTAAGTCCGTACTCTTTAACTAGTTCAATTACCGTATATTCTTTACTCAGTAATTCCTTCTCACCGTTAAGCGTGATTATTACTTCATATTGTCCCTTTTCAATCAATAATCTATATTTTGTATCTATCTTCTCGGTCAGAATTATTTTATGTCCTTCACCTTTGACACTTTTCGGAACATTTTCTGCAGCTTCTCCGCCGTTAAGGAAAACTTCAAGAATATCACCACTTTGCAGTTGTTCCAGTCTGAGTTTTGTTTTAACGAATGTTACCGGACAAACATCGGGAGTGATATCCAGAGTGGCTTTTATCTTAAAATCTTTGTACTTCATTTTACCGTTCCAGCGCCTAAATATAATACATGCTGGCTTCGCTCGACAGGCGCATCTTTTCCGCTTCTTTGCAAAGATCTTCCAGGGTAGTGCTATCCAGCACACCAGCGATTGACTCCCGGATTCTTTCCCACATCACCCGCGTGGCGCAAGTTTCAGCCCGCGCACATATTTCAGGATCATCTTCGCTCACACAGCCCGTTGGGTTTATCGGCCCTTCCAGACACCTGACGACCTCACCGGCAGTAATCCGGGCAGGCTCCCGGGACAGCAGATAGCCTCCCTGGGCTCCCCGCACGCTCCGGACCAACCCTCCTTTACGTAAAAAAGTCATCAACTGTTCAAGATACCCCTCGGAAATCCCTTGTCTTTCCGCTACCCGGACGAGAGGAACCGGTTCGTGTGGAGAATAGTATTGCGCCAGATCCACCATAGCCCGCAAACCGTATCTTGCCCGCGTCGTGAATTTCAAGCCTAACACCCTCTCTAACTTCACAAGTTATTGGGAATGGCAATCTATTTGTCCTGGCTGTTTTTGTAGTCCTCAATAGCCTTGTGCAAGGCGTCCGCAGCCAGGTTGGAGCAGTGCATCTTTTGCGGGGGAAGCCCGTCAAGCATGTCGGCCACCGCCTGTTTAGTGATTTTTAAAGCTTCTTCTATTGTTTTTCCTTTTGCCATTTCTGTAACCATACTGCTTGTAGCGATAGCCGCCCCACAGCCAAAAGTCTTAAACTTAATATCAGTTATGATGTTGTCTTCAACCTTAATGGAAATCTTCATAATGTCACCGCAGACAGGATTGCCAACTTCACCTACGCCACAAGCGTCAGGTATTTCCCCAACATTCCTTGGATTGCTGAAGTGATCCATAACTTTCTCACTGTAAATAACGATCATCCCCTCACTTGTTCTGTTTAATAACTGTGATTAATCTTTAAAGTTATGTTATATTTAGGCACTCAGAATTCAGGAGTCAGAATTCAGAATAAGACGATTAATCATTCTTTTATTCTGACTCCTGAGTACTGACTCCTGAGTACTGACTCCTGACTCCTGACTCCTGACTCCTGACTCCTGACTCCTTAAGCTTTATTCAATGCCTGCTCCAGATCCTCCAGTAAATCGTCGACAGACTCCAGGCCGACAGAAAGGCGGATCAGGTCTTCGGTCACCCCGGTGGCGAGCTGTTCTTCAGCAGTCAGCTGCTGGTGGGTGGTTGAAGCCGGATGAATCACTAAAGACTTGGCGTCTCCGATGTTAGCCAAAAGTGAGAATATCTCCAGCGCGTCAATGAAACTTCGAGCTTGCTCACTTCCTCCTTTTATACCGAAGGTTAACAGAGCGCCAAAACCGTTGCGGTAGTACCGCCGGGCTAAAGCGTGGGACGGGTGGCCGGGCAGGCCGGGATAATTCACCCAGGTTACCTTCGGATGCTGTTCCAGGAACTCCGCTACGCTCATAGCATTCCGGCAGTGACGCTCCATCCGCAACGGCAGCGTCTCCACTCCCTGGAGCAGTAAAAAGGCGTTAAAAGGACTCAGGCACGGACCCAGGTCGCGCAGCAGCTGCACCCGGGCCTTGGCGATAAACGCGGCAGGGCCGAATGCTTCACTGTAAACCACCCCATGATAAGTCGGGTCCGGCTCAGTGAACTGCGGGAAATTGCCGTTTGCCCATGCAAAATTTCCCCCGTCTACGATGATGCCCCCGATAGAAGTGCCATGTCCCCCCATAAACTTGGTGGCGGAGTGAACCACGATATCCGCTCCGTGTTCCAGCGGCCGGCAAAGATAAGGGGTCGGTACGGTGTTGTCCACGATAAACGGGACACCGGCCGCGTGGGCAATCTCGGCTACCGCGTGAAAGTCGATTACGTCCAGTTTTGGGTTGCCGCTTGACTCGGCGAAAATCGCCCTGGTCCTGGAGGTTACAGCCAGCCTGAAGTTCTCCGGATCGACAGGATCCACAAATTTGACGTCAATCCCCAGACGCCGCAACGTGGCGTTAAACAGGTTGTAAGTACCACCATAAAGACTGTTGGCGGATATTATTTCGTCACCCGCTCCGGCCAGGTTGACGATAGCCAGCAACTCCGCCGCCTGTCCCGAAGCGGTAGCCAGGGCCGCCAATCCGTTTTCCAGGGCGGCAACCCGCTGCTCCAGCACGTCAGTGGTGGGATTCATCATCCGGGTGTAAATATTCCCTGATTCCTGCAATGCAAACAAGCGCGCCGCGTGTTCTGTGTCATTAAACACATATGAGGTTGTTTGATAAATTGGCACGGCCCGCGCCCCGGTAGCCGGGTCTGCCTGCTGACCGGCGTGCACAGCCAGGGTTTCAAAACCCCTGCTCTTATTACTCATGATACGATCTCCTCTTTATCTTTATAATCTATAATAACTACTCAAGGGTCTAAAAGGGAGTTGGTTAATTGTCTTGAAATATTCTGAATTCTGAATTCTGACTACTGACTCCTGAATACCCGAATATTTATCTGAGGCTCCTACTGTTCCTCCTGGAACAACGGCGTGCTCAGGTATCTCTCCCCGGTATCAGGCAGGATGGCCACGATCAGCTTTCCTTTGTTTTCCTGCCGCCGCGCCACCTCCAGGGCTGCATAAGTTGCCGCCCCGGATGATATGCCGGCCAGGATCCCTTCCTCCCGGGCCAACCTGCGCCCGGTTTCAAAGGCATCCTGGTTGCTTACCTTGATAATTTCATCTACCAGTGAAAGTTCCAATACTCCTGGAATGAAGCCTGCTCCAAGTCCCTGGATTTTATGCGGCCCCGGTTTCCCCCCTGATAAAACAGGCGAATCGGCCGGTTCCACCGCCACTACTTTCAACCCGGGCTTCCGTGGCTTAAGCGCTTGCGCGATGCCGGTAATAGTGCCGCCGGTGCCCACACCGCCAACAACGATGTCTACCTTGCCGTTAGAATCTTTCCAGATCTCCTCAGCTGTGGTTAACCGGTGGATTTCCGGGTTGGCAGGGTTTTCAAACTGTTGTGGAATAAAGGAATTTGGGATCTCTCTCGCCAGTTCATAAGCTTTCTGCACCGCACCGCTCATCCCCTGCAAACCAGGCGTAAGTACCAGTTCGGCGCCATAGGCCTTCAGCAAGCTCCGCCGCTCAACACTCATGGTATCAGGCATGGTCAGGATCAGCCGGTAGCCATGGACGGCCGCGACTAAAGCTAATCCGACTCCGGTATTACCGCTGGTGGGCTCGATAATCACTGAACCGGGTTTCAACAACCCTTGTTCCTCCGCCCGGCGAATCATATTAAAGCCGATGCGGTCCTTGACACTGCCGCCCGGATTAAAAGACTCCAGTTTTACAACCAGGTCGGTGTTTGTGCCTTTCGATACGCGCTGGAGACGCAACAATGGAGTATTTCCAATTAGTTCTGTCAGGCTATTAGCTATCCCGGACATCATTTTTCCCCCTTTTCGGCATATGAATAAATTCGGTACTTTAGCAGTTTGGTTACTAATTTAATAAAATACTTAATCCAATATAATTACTATCCTTTAACAAATTTTATTTCATCAATAAGAGATTGTCAATAATTATATCGTAAATTCCATTGTGATTTTTCTCCATTTAAATTGCATTAATCCAATGATTAAGCTAAGATAACAATTAGTATTACGCTTTGTTGCGGGAGGAAAAATCTTGAAATTAGTTAATAAGATTGATTCTATAAATTCTTTAATCTCCAGTTTTGGCAGTGTATTGGTAGCTTTATCCGGCGGCGTGGACAGTTCCGTGTTACTTAAGCTGGCGGTAGATTGTTTAGGACCTTCCCGGGTATTAGCCGCGACAACACATTCCGAAACATCAACTTTGGAAGAAATTGAACTTGCAGCGCGGATAGCTGGGATATGCGGGATTTCTCATGAAATAATCCCTATTTCCGACCTGTCAATTCCTGAATTCGCGGCCAATCCGGCCAACCGGTGTTACTATTGCCAGAGCAGCCGCTTCCGGATGCTCCGGCAAACAGCGGACGCCAAAGGCTTCAAAGAAGTATTGGACGGCTCCAATCAGTCCGACCAGGGTGACTACCGGCCAGGACAGAAAGCGCTCATCGAACTGGGTATACGCAGTCCTTTAAAGGAATGCGGTTTCACCAAAGATGAGATCCGTCAATTAGCAAAGTCCTTCGCACTGCCAAACTGGAACCGGCCCGCCAACGCCTGCCTGTCCTCGCGCTTTCCCTACGGGACGCCGATCACGGCGGAAGATCTGGGCCGGGTGGCCGCCGGCGAAAAGCTGTTGCATTCCCTCGGGCTGACTCAATGCCGGCTCCGCCATCACGGCCGGATTGCCCGGATTGAGGCGCCGCCTGAAGAATTTTCTATCTTGCTGGATCCCGGCCAACGCGGGCGGCTTGTAGCAGGCATCAAGGATCTGGGATACGCTTATGTTACTCTTGACCTGCAGGGCTACCGCACAGGCAGTCTCAATGAAGTTATTAAAATCTAAACTAACTGCTCCTTTGATTTTTTTAATACCATTTGCAAAACTTCCTGGAGCGGCAGTCCCGCTCTTATTGCTATTTCTTTGCAATCTTCGTACTCCGGCGCGATTTTCTTTATGTTTCCTTTTGATGCCACTTTCACTCTTACCGCCCCAAGATTCGTGTTAACGTTTATAATTTCCCTGTCCATGCGATACCTTGCAACAATACTTCTGCGGATACCAAGGGTTGAACTTTCCTTTAACACAATATCCGCCAGTTTTTGTTCATCTTCTTTTCTTGCCAAGACAGTCACCATTGCCGCCGGCCTGTTTTTTTTCATATAGATAGGGGTATGGAAGACATCAAGCGCCCCGCTCGCGAGCAGGCGTTCCGCCATATACCCGATGATTTCCGGACTCATGTCGTCTATATTGGTCTCCAGAACCACGACTTCCTCCATATCACCGGTATCTTCAAAAAACGTTCCCATAACAATCCTTATCGCATTCAGCCTGCCCGTTTCTCTTTTTCCCATGCCATAACCGACTTTATTGATAATCATTGCCGGCATGTTCCCAAAACCAGACGCGAGGCATTTAATAATGCCCATCCCGGTAGGTGTGACAAGTTCTGTATTTATGTTTTCCGATATGATTGGGATGGGAATTTTACTCCCGGCAAGCATTTCCATGACGGCGGGCACCGGTACGGGAAGCCTTCCATGCCGGCATTCAATAAACCCCTGTCCTTCATGCAACGGGGATGAAAATACCTTTTGCGCTCCAAGCAAGTCAAGACATATCGACGCGCCGACAATGTCCACAATGGAATCGACGGCGCCTACTTCATGGAAATGAACTTCATCAATACTCATATTATGTACTTTTGCCTCAGCCCTGGCAATTTCCAGAAAAACTTTCCCGCTGAAACACTTAACATTCTCGCTCAGCCCGCTTGACTCGATCAGCATTTCAATATCCCGCAGATTGCGCGCTTTATGGGCATGGTCGTCATAAGTATTGATCTCTACATCAGTTCCGGCGATACCGTGCTTTACCTTTTTCTGAATTGTTATTTCATAACCGGTAAGGTTTAATTTTTGCAACTCATCTTTAAAAAGCTTAACATCAATGCCGAGATCAATCAGCGCCCCAAGAGTCATGTCACCGCTTATCCCCGAGAAACAATCAAAATACAGTACTTTCATCTGTTAACTCACCTTCTTGTTTTAGTACCACATATTGTATTGCGCAACGGGCATATTTTATCAGACATTTTTGCAACCTCCTCACATGAAATTTTTTAGTCGAGATAACTGATCAACTTCTCCAACGACGGTCGAAAATCCTACTTATGATCATTTCCGAATCAATAATTGACATAAGCTCCTCCGGAGTAAGATAAAGGCAAAAAAAGATATTGGAGTCAATTGCTACTCTCAATATCTTCGTGTGCTTCATTGCCTATTGTTGCATGTCGTTCGACATGCTAGAGAATTTGTTTTGCCCGCCCTGTTAGATCTAGGGTGTCTTTTTTGTTTTTACTCTTGCAGTTGGCCCGCTATTGCTCCAGTTACCAGCTGCGTCACCCGCTTCAATACTGAATGTATACGATGCGTTTTTTGTCAAGCCGGAAACGGTATAACTATATGTGCCCGCCGGTATGTCGGCAATCTTTACCCCGTTCTTATACAATCTGTAGCCGGTCACCGATACGTTGTCCGTCGCTCCCGACCAACTCAGAGTTACACTGTTTATAGTAATAACTACAATTCGTAACCGGTTACAGCAACATTGTCCGCCGCCCCGGACCAGGTCAGGGTTACGCTGTTAGAGGTGATATTCGATGACGTTATCACGCCGTCGGCCCATGTTGGCGCCTGGTTGTCCGACGTTTTCGCCGTCGTTACTGTTGTTGTCAACTCGCTGCTCCGGTTGCCTGCCCCGTCAAGCGCTTTGACGCTGAACTCGTAAGAGGTGTCCGGCGCCAGACCTGCAACTGTGTAGCTGTACGTGCTCCCTGACACGCTGTCAAATTGGACACCGTCTTTATACAACTCATAGCCGGTAACCAGCGCATTGTCTGTCGCACCGAACCAGTTCAGGGTCAACCCGTTCTCCGTGATATTCGAAGGCAAGAGCGCGCCCCCGATTGCCCATACAGGCGCTTGGGTATCCGGCAGCGAAGTCGTTGTAACTTCTATAGCCGGCCCATCGCTGCTCAAATTGCCTGCCGCGTCGCGTGCCTCTATGGTGAAGCTGTAACTTGTCCCAGGCGTTAGGCCGGTAACATTATCGGCAATATCAACGTTCTTATAAGTAAGGGTTCCCCCGGAAATTCTGAGTAGCAAAGCGATTGCCTCTGCGCGAGTGACGGGTTCTTCAGGTTTAGATGTTCCGTCCTCATAACCATAAAGCAAGCCGGCTTTTTCCGCCGCTTGAATTGTCCCAAAAGCCCAGTGGCCGGTCGGCACGTCACTGAAAACAGGTTGTCCGCCAGACTGCTCTGGCAGTCCTTTCGTTAAGACTAAGATTTTTGCAGCCTCAGCGCGGGTGAGGCTGTCCGCCGGCCGGAAGGTGCCGTCAGGGAATCCGTTGATAATGCCTTTTGCGGCAAGGTAATGGACAGAGGGAAGCAGCTGTTTGTCGTTATCCAAGTCTCTAAAGTCGGTTTTTACCGCTTGGACAGCGGGCTCTCCCATTTGCTGTATTGAAGTCTCAACCGCAATTGCCGGTTTTAGACCAAAGGCAAAAACACCTAAAACTAAGAGAAAGGCACAAAACACAAACTTATATTGTTTTTCCCCCCGCGTCGGAAAACGAACCATGAGTCCCTCCATAATAAGCATTTCTCATGCGGCAGTACATTCCCATAACAATCAAAAAACCCGTTTGCAAACTCGGGTTTTTATAGCACTAACGAAATTTTGTTATCGTGGCAACCCGGCTATCATAGTACACTTACCTTAGACCCGTGGCTTTGCGCAGAATCCTTTCGGAAACTATGCCAAATATGAAGTTTACATATTTTTGCGATAAGCTAAATAAATATTTTATCAAACCAATATAAGATACTGTCATATGACTATATTTGACATAATACTCAATTTCAATAGGAAATAGTTCCTATTTTTTAATGGGTCCAAAGACCTATTAACGAATCTTTAACACCGACTCAACTTGAATAAGCGGCAAATACCGGGCCTCATTAATAAGCCCGGCTGCATTTGCCATCAAAATTAACCTTATATATATTTTGCAGTAAAATTTACTTATGGTTAACCTATTCTTTCCATACCCTCCCATAGATTAATACGTTCTATTGAACTACCTTTTCAGGGATTAGATTTTTAAAAAGATTACTGTTATATTCTTCAATCTTGCCTTGATCGCAAAGATTTGAAAGGTGCGGGTCAATAGGCAAACCACCGATAAACGGAACCTCGAATTTTTCAGATATTTCTTTGCCCCGGCTAGGGCCAAACAGCTCAAATTCTTCGCCGCAATGAGGGCAAACGGCACGACTCATATTTTCAACCAGACCAAGAATGGGAATATTCATGTATTGGGCCATCTTAATTGCCTTGCTCACAATCATTACGGCAAGGTCTTGTGGTGAAGATACAACGATAAGCCCGTTGAGAGGCAGGGATTGCATTACAGTCAAAGGCACATCACCAGTGCCAGGCGGCAAATCGACAAAAAGGTAATCAAGGTCACCCCAGGCGACATCAGTCCAAAACTGCTTGACCGTACCGGCAATTACCGGCCCTCGCCAAATAACCGGGTCATCTTCATTGTGGGTCAATAAGTTTAGTGACATGACTTTTATACCTTTATCGGTATCTAAAGGTAACAGCGCGAAGCCGGTGCTTTTCGCCATACCCTTAACGCCAAACATCTTCGGCAGGCTTGGACCGGTGATGTCCGCGTCCAGCACTCCTACCGAATAGCCCTTTTTTTTAGCCTCACAGGCAAGTAGAGATGTCACTGAAGATTTTCCCACACCACCTTTTCCACTCATTACAGCAATAACATTCTCAATATGGCTTAATTCGTTTACAGGCAATTTCTGAATGCCGCTTTTGCCTTCATGACCACATCCGCCATGACCGCATCCGCCGTTTTTTTCAACTTCATCATTATTTTGCTGCATTATTTACATCCTCCTGATAGTAAAGTTTAAAATAGTTATTACATTGAGTATACATTAAACCATGTTATGGTCAATGTTTCACAATCATATATACAACACAACCTCATCATTGTCAACGATATTACCATACCAATTTTAAGTAAATCTAAATGGACCGATTTAAGTTACCTCAATATTTACCCATAATTATTTGCAAAGAATTTCACCGGTACAACTACCTGTGAGCCGAATCATTCTCTTTTTCATCATAGACTGCTGATTCCAAACTCCTAAACATTATAGTTCCTACCCGCACAAATAATCAATAATTATATCCAAATATCTTAGTATAAATTTATAAATTATTTTAAATAAAAAGTACCAATATTTGTATCAAACCATATTGATTACAGCTATATAACTTAAAAACCATATTCCTCATAATAGTAAAATACCCTCCATGCTATTTCAATAATAAAACATTAAATTATTTACAAACTCCGTTAGTATATATATAATAAACTTATAAATTATATTTATATGGGGGGATTAAATGTCCACCTGGGATGACGACAAGCCAATGTTAAACATTGGCGTAGTGGCACAATTACTTGAAGTTCACCCTGAAACACTCCGCATATGGGAAAAAAATAATCTAATTCATCCGGCAAGAAAAAATAAGCAGCGATTATATTCGAATAATGACCTTAAACGGTTGAAGTTTATCCATAACCTAATTAATGTAAAAGGGCTGAATATCGCGGGCGTGCAACAGGTTCTCGCCATGTACTCCTGCTGGAAAACAAAAAGTTGCCAAGATAGCCAAATCAGAAATAAGAGTCAGGTAGTTAATAAGTCCAAACCCTGCTGGAAGGAAGAGGAATCATATTGCATAGTAATTCAGGACCAAGCCGACCTTTGTAACAATTGCAAGTATTATAAAAATAGTTATGAAACCACTGATTAATCATCGGTTTTATAATTCTGCATACGTTGAAATCTCGTCGGCCAGAACTTTTACCGGCTTAACAATACTTCTACTTTCTTTTTCTTCATTCTGAGCTATTATTTAAGCACTTTCTGCGCGAAGCTTTCAGAGTATTGAAACCGGGTGGAAGATTTGCCGTGTCCGATATTGTCTTACGGAAACATCTTCCTGAGAAGGTACAACGCGATATGCTGGCCTGGGCCGGATGTGTGGCCGGAGCGCTATTAGACCGGGAATACCAAGATAAACTTACCGCGGCCGGTTTTGAAAATATTGAGATAGAGATCACCCGTGAATATAATCTTACAGATGAAAAAATGCAAACATTATTGTTAAGCTTATCCCAAGCCGAGAAGGAGCAACTTAAAGATTCAATTGTCAGTGCGTTCATAAGAGCGAAAAAACCTAATAAATAAAGCTAGCTTCCCCATGGATTCTTTCGTTGTCACAAATGTTGGAATCCATGGGGGCAAGCCAGCCATTTTTCTCGAAAATCCAGCATCCGCTTCCCCCACCACTCTTCCCACCATGACAAAACAAAGAAATCGCAAGCTCGCACTTATATGTCAACCATGGAGACATATTGAGTTAACAATAACATTATACTACTTGCCAATGTTTTCTGTAAATAATTAAACCCATTAGCAATAGAACCGCGAAGCATAGACGACATGGAGAATGCTTGTTTTAATCAGGAAAGGCGATTATTATATATGAAAAAGCAATTGATACGACTCAAAAAATTTAGATAAAGAGGGACAAAATTGACAAAAAATTATCGCAAATGGTTTTTAGCAAAAGTAAAACGGGCTATTTATGATTTCGGTATGATTGAAGACGGTGACCGGATAGTGGTGGGGTTTTCCGGAGGCAAAGACAGTGTAACCCTACTATATTCGCTTTACCTGCTCAGCCGTTCCATTCCGGTCAAATTCGACCTGGCAGCGGTTTTTATTAAAACCGGTTGGCCGATGGATTTACCTGTACTGGAGAACTTTTGCCGGTCTTTAAATGTGCCTTTTTATATAGTAGAAACGGAAATAGCAAAGATTGTCTTTGAGGACAGGCAGGATGACAACCCCTGTGCCATTTGCTCGCATCTGCGCCGCGGCGCTTTGCATAGCAAAGTCCTGGAACTCGGCTTTAACAAAGTTGCCCTTGGTCACCACCTGGACGACGTGATAGAAACATTTTTTATGAGTATGATTTATACCGGCCAGATTCGTGTCTTTTCTCCGTTTACATTTCTCGACCGCACCGGGCTTACCATGATTAGACCAATGGTATATCTTCCGGCAGAGGAGGTCGTTTCCTTTGTAAAACAGGAAGCGCTGCCTTTCATCGAAAACCCCTGCCCGGCTAACGGTTTTACCAATAGAGAAGTGGTAAAAAAGCAAATAGCCGACCTGGTTAAACGCTTCCCTGATTTAAAGGCGCGCTTTCTTACTTCACTACAGACGTTCGATCAACGCAATTTATGGCCTGACGTTCGTTCCAAGAGTAAAAAGCAAGATCGAAAAATTCGAATATAACAACATCTGATGTTGTTTGAAAAAACTTTTATCTGTGTTAGAATGATAAAAAACCTGCTGACCAAACATATGGAGGCAATTATATAATTGTCTCCATTTTAGTTTACGGGAAAGCCTTGTGTCAGTTTAAAATTATTAATAAATAAGCGGTTTGGAAAGGAGTATTATAAATGATATATCTTGACTATAACGCCACCACTCCTGTGGACAAAAAAGTCGCGGAAGCAATGCTTCCCTTTATCTACGGGGAATATGGCAATCCGTCCAGCAGCCACGAATTAGGCTTTAGCGCTAAGACGGCTATTGAACAATCAAGGAGCCGGGTTGCGGATCTTCTTAACTGTTCACCCGTAGAAGTGTTATTTACAAGCGGCGGCAGCGAGTCGAACAATACGGTTATAAAGGGAGTGGCTTTAACTTTTAAAGACAAAGAAAACCATATCGTGACCTCGCAGATAGAACACCCATCCGTATTAAACCCGTGCAGGCATTTAGAAAAGTTGGGTTGTGAAATTTCCTATCTATCGGTCGACGAATACGGCGCGGTAAACGCTGAAGATTTGGAAAAGCTGATCACGGAAAAAACTATCCTGGTTACAGTGATGCATTCGAATAACGAGACAGGCGCCTTGCAACCGATTAAGGAGATATCCGAAGTCTGCCGCAAACACAATATTTTGCTCCATACCGACGCGTCCCAATCGGTTGGTAAAATACCTATTGATGTAAAAGAGCTTGGCGTGGACTTTCTAACGGTGGCCGGCCACAAGCTTTACGCTCCGAAAGGCATTGGGGCGTTGTATATAAAACAAGGCATTATAGCGTATAACGGTCTTTTTTATGCTGTTTAAAAACAATAGTATAAGTTTGTTAAATGAAGGAAAGCATAATTTTGCATTATAAGGAAAAGTTAAGTTCATTAAATAATAGGAGGTTTTTTAATGGAAGAGCAAGAAAGCAAAGTCCCTGCGTTAGGCGCGCATGAGGCGTATCAACTTGCCAAAGTGACAAAAATAGCGCCGCAATTCGATTCGATTACTCCAAGATGGTTACCAAAGTTATTGGAATGGAAGCCTCTTGAAGCAGGAATTTTTAGATTGAATAAAGTTAAAGAGGGAGAAACTCCTCTGGATATTCTCTGCAGTCAGCAAGACGACGTAAAAATACCGGAGGGTTTTGTCAATTATGAGTCAAACCCTCGTGAATACATACTAACCTCAATATCTACGATAATCAATGTTCATACCCGCATATCCGACATATACAGTTACCCTACGGACCAAATCAAAGAACAGCTTCGCCTGAGCATGGAAAGCTTAAAAGAAAGACAGGAAAGCCAACTCATTAACAGTGACGATTACGGACTATTAAAAAATGCGTCTGATTCACAAAGAATTCAGACGCGCAAAGGTTACCCCACTCCGGACGACATGGATGAACTTATTTCAAAAGTATGGAAAGAGCCTTCATTTTTCCTCGCGCATCCAAGAGCTATAGCGGCATTCGGCCGTGAATGCACCAGACGTGGAGTACCACCTGCGACAGTAAATTTATTCGGCTCGCCGTTTTTAACATGGAGAGGTATTCCAATTATTCCCACGGATAAACTGTTAGTCGACGGTCAGAAAAAACCGGAGAGTCAAACCGGCAAAACAAATATCCTCCTTGTCCGCACCGGTGAAAAGAAACAGGGTGTTATAGGCCTCTTCCAGGCAGGTGTTCCAGGGGAACAGTCGATGGGTTTATCGGTAAGATTCATGGGGATAGATAAAAACGGAATAGCATCATATCTTCTTGCGATATATTGCTCTTTAGCCATTTTGACGGAAGACGCGGTTGGGGTGCTCGAAGACGTGGATGTGGGTAACTATTATGAATATAACTAATATCGAGGCTATGGCAAGCGAATATTTCCCCGAGTTTTCCGCTCAGGAAACCCCTGCTAAGAGTTCTTCTATTCAAGAATTTGCGCCAAACCCGGTGCCAATAAAGAATGCTTTTTCGGAGGAGGATTTCTTAAAAGCAATCCCGGACGCCCTGAAAACAGATGACATCAGGGTGTTTCCATCCATAACTGATCTCGATAAATATTATCAGGCGGCAATTCAAGATGAATGGCAGCAGTTTTCCTTTCTTGAAAATGCCGGATCGATTTTATCGTCTAATCCCACCGGATCAGTTAATAATAATGAAACTCTTAATAATTACCCGGCTCCCGGTGTAAGTATCGCACCAGTGATCGTTCCTTTAGCGGATTTTTCTTTTGAGCATTTTGACGTGAACGCTGTCCGCAGGGATTTCCCAATATTATCGGAAAAAGTTAACGGTAAAAACCTGATCTGGCTGGATAACGCGGCGACAACCCAGAAACCCAAAAGCGTCATCGACCGGTTAGTCTATTTCTATGAACATGAAAACTCGAACGTGCGCAGAGGGGCGCACACCCTTGCCGCCCGCTCGACAGATGCTTACGAGGGGGCAAGAGATACAGTAAGCAAGTTTCTTAACGCTCCTTCATCCTCGGAAATTGTTTTTGTCCGCGGGACAACCGAAGCGATCAATTTGGTCGCGCAGAGCTTTGGAAAATACAACCTTCAGAAAGATGACGAGATTATCATCACCTGGCTTGAACATCACGCCAACATTGTTCCCTGGCAGATGCTTTGTTCTGAAACAGGAGCCAAACTTTGTGTTGTTCCCGTTGACGAAACCGGTCAGGTGCTTTTGAATGAGTATGAAAAGCTGCTTAGCTCCAGAACGAAAATAGTCGCGGTTACTCATGTTTCCAATGCGCTGGGCACCATTGCCCCGGTAGCGGAAATGGCGCAGATGGCGCATCGATATGGAGCGAAAGTTTTAGTCGACGGAGCGCAGGCTGTTTCTCATTTGAAAGTGGATGTTCAGGCTTTAAACAGTGACTTCTATGTGTTCTCCGGACACAAGGTTTTCGGCCCGCCGGGGATAGGGGTTTTATATGCCAAACCTGAAATTTTGCATACTATGCGCCCTTATCATGGCGGCGGAAACATGATTTTTGATGTGACTTTTGAAAAAACTGTTTATCAGGACCCACCACACCGGTTTGAGGCGGGGACAGGGAATATCGCGGGCGCTGTCGGGCTTGGCGCCGCCATAGATTATGTTAATTCCCTGGGTATGGAAAATATCAGAAGATACGAGCATAATCTTCTGGAATACAGTATGGACGCTTTAAAGCGCATACCCGGCTTAAGACTGATCGGTACGGCCAAAGAAAAAACAAGCGTGCTGTCCTTTGTCTTGGAAGGTTTCACCACGGAAGAAGTCGGCAGTGCCCTGAGCCAGGAAGGAATAGCTGTCCGGGCAGGCCATCACTGCGCCCAGCCGATTTTAAGGAGGTTCGGGCAAGAGAGCACCGTCAGGCCTTCACTGGCGTTTTACAACACATGTGAAGAAATAGACTTGCTGGTTTCAGCGCTCTGGAATTTAAAAAGCGGTCGTAATTTTGGTTAACGCGCTCTGATAATGTTATGGAAGAAATAACGGGTTACAACTCCAAATAAATGTTTTTTAGTTAACCAAATAGTTCATGGGGGCGCAAATATAAAGAAGCTTTGATTGTTATAATATCGCTTCTATTATTGGCGTAGCTGGTGTAGCTATACATCACATGTTACTTAACCATTTCTCTACCCCTGTTTACAAAGGCAAATAACTAAATATATGCGTAAATCACCGGAGGTTATTGACACCTGGTTCAACAAGAAGCATATTATTATTGAGGTGAAGTTATGATTAATTTCAAGCCAATCGGCGTCATTCAATCTCCGTTTAAAAAACCGAAAGGAACACCTATTCAGACGACAGCGGCGCGGGACACTGCCGGTGTTATTGAAGTATACCCCGAGTATATTGAAGGGTTAAAGGATATTGAAGGGTTTTCTCACCTTATTTTGATTTACCATTTTCACTTGGCGAAAGAGTCTACTTTATTAGTGAAACCATTCCTGGACAATGAACTGCACGGAGTCTTCGCCACGCGCGCTCCTAGCAGGCCCAATGCTATTGGTTTTTCGGTAGTGCGTCTTGCTAAGGTTGAAGGCAATATACTCCACATTCTGGATGTAGATATTGTTAATGGGACTCCTCTTCTGGATATAAAACCTTATGTGGCAGAATTTGACGTCAGAGAAGCGGTCAAAATTGGGTGGTTTAAAAACAGTGTTCAAAAACTTTCATCTACAAGAGACGACGGGAGATTCGCAAAATAGATCGCAGGGCATGCCTGGGTTGTTCTAGAGAGGCAAAATGAATTACGTAATTGTTGAAAACGGGATAAATAAGTACATTGAATTTATTTCGGCTGCCTTTCCATTGAACACCGAACAAGATGCCTTGGATCTGGTGGCCTTATGCGGAGAAAAACCGCGGTTATTATTCCTGAGCAATTTGTTATTAAAGGTAAATTAAGGGACATGATTTCGGAAACAAACAAAGGAAATCACTTTAGGATTTTTAAAACCCGGGAAGACGCGGAAATCTGGCTTACCAACTAAGAAAAGAAGTTCGATAGTGAATTCGAAATCACTCGAAAATGCTCAGAAATTATCTCCTGAACCTTAATAAATACTATATAATAAATTAGGAAAAGCTTTAATGGATCAGGAGAGAGTGATTTCAATGTCCAAAAACATCTCAAAGTATCCTGTACTCGTCTTGCTTGGGCTTCTGGTTATTGTCTTATGCTCTGCATCGTCAGAAGCCTTTTCTTCCAAAAGATCTGATTCTCACCGTATTTTCCTGCAATATCTTCAGGCCTATGGACCTGATTCTTATTCTGACTACCGCAAGCAACTTTCCCTGGTAACAGACAGCACCAATGGTATTACCGCGGTTTCGCCCAACTGGTATCACTTAAATAATTCCGCCGACGGGACTTTCACCGGTCCCTGGGAACTTTCCAGCGGCAACTATAATCAGCTGGTTGCCGTTGCCCATCATCGCGGTTTTGAAGTTTTACCGCTGATTGCGGCGGACTGGGACGATACAGGAAAGATGACCTTGTATAATGTGCTAAGCCAAAAGACCTCCCGTTTAAATTTAGTTAATCAAATAGTTGGAATGATCACCTCTTCAGGGGCGGACGGGGTCGTGATTGATTTTGAGTATATGAGCGGTTCCACCGGACCTTTTCTCACGCAATTCATGCTGGAACTCTCCTCCGAACTACATGCCCGGGATAAATTGCTTGTGGAAGCCGTGCCGTCACGCACGTCTACAAGCAGATCTTACACAGCGTTTGACTACCAAAGCCTGTCCCTGGCAGTGGACTATCTAGCAATTATGACATATGATTACAGTACCTCCGAGCCTGGGCCCATTGCTCCTCCTGACTGGATCAAACGAGTCCTGGACTACGCCCGGGCTCAGCATGTAGCCATGGACAAAGTTCTTCTTGGCCTTCCATACTACGGCCGGGACTGGGCGTCAACAGGTTCCACGTACGAGGCGCATGCTCTGGGTCTGGCCCAGGCATTGAGCAGGTCAGCGGAATATTCCGCCTCGATCGAACGGGAAACAACACAAGCAGACCTAGTGGGCATACCTCATTACAGCTATCAGGATGAGAGCGGAACGCAGCATTTTGTTTATTATGATGACTATGACAGTTGGCGGGCCAAGCTGGGTTTTCTGGATGAATATAACCTTGGAGGCGTCCACTGTTGGTCCGTCATGTGGCTGAATGACAATACAGCCCGCTCGCTATTTTCCCTGCTGCGCGAACTGTCATAAACTGAGGTTTAGCAGTACACTTGAGGAGGATATGATTTTGATCTCTCATCTTGAACACCTCGAAAAGATTAGACAGAACCTGCCCGCGACACAAAATATTGTGTATATGAATACCGGCACCACTGGTCCTTTGCCTGTAACGGCCATACAAGCTGTTCAAGAAGCTCAACAAGCTGAGTTGTATAATGGAAGGATTAATAAAGAAGTAGTGCAACTTAAAAAACGGGCCAAGCTCGAAACCAGACAATTGCTTGCTGAATTAATTAAGGCTAATAATGATGAGATCGTCTTAACCAGAAACACCACAGAAGGCATTAACCTGATCATCTCAGGGATTAAGTGGCAGCCGGAGGACGAAGTGATTACTACCAATATTGAACATGCCGCCGTGCTGCTGCCGCTCTTTTTACTTAATCAGAGATATGGAGTCAGCATAAAAACAGCCCGGGTAGACGGTAATCCGCTAAGAGCGTTCAAAGAACTGATAAGTCCCCACACCAGGCTTATCGCCATTTCCCACGTTTCTTACAGCACCGGGGAACTGTTGCCTATACAGGAAATCGCTCAGTTAGCCCACCAACACGGGATTCCGGTACTAATCGACGGCGCCCAGGCTGTTGGCGCCATACCGGTAGATATAAGCGAATTGGGAGTGGACTTTTACAGTTTCTCCGGTCAGAAGTGGCTTTGCGGCCCGGAGGGCACCGGCGCCCTTTATATCCGCCAGGAGCGGTTAAATGACCTGCACCCGGCATATATCGGATATGCATCGGTAGAACATTTCGACCCGGAGGGGTCTTTTAGCTTTCACAGCACTGCCCGCCGCTTTGAGTTTGCCACAACAAATACGCCGTCACTGCTCGGCCAAGGGGCCAGTATCCGTTGGCTTACCGAATATGTTGGTCTGGACTGGGCTTTTGACCGGATCAAGACTCTTCATCACTTGACCAGACAGGAATTGGCGACTGTTACGGACGTTACAGTCTTGACTCCTGCAGCGGCGGCCGGCTTGATTAGTTTTCAGCTGAACGGGGTGGAACCGCAGCAATTAGTCAAGACTTTGGCCAGTCAAGGCATTATTATTCGCACAATCAAAGAGTTAAATTGTGTCCGGGCTTCCATCGGTTTTTTCAATACCGAAGAAGAAGTAGAGTGTTTGGTTAAAGCTGTCAGGCAAGCGCGAAGAAAAGCATGTTCCCATTCAGTGTGCCGGTAGAAGACGCCCTTCCTGGCGCTCACAGCCAGATCACCATTTGCTCACAAAAACCTCATAAAATATTTCCCTTAAACCCCAAGAAAGGACCTGGTTACTTGCTAACCAGGTCCTTTCCCTTGCGTGGATATTTGCGAAGTTTTCGTAACATATTTGCATAAAATATAGCGTATTTTCATGTTATTAATTAATTTGAATAGGAGTTATCGCATGCAAAAAGAGGAGTTTTCCCAAATATGCCGTGAGTTGTCGTCCGGCAGCAACCACGCCCTTTCCGGGGCAATTTTGCCCGTAGTTGAAGAACATCTGGCCTTCCACAATAAAAAGAAGCTGCCGGTGATCTGGCTTGAGACCAACGACAGCGGTGACAACAATATAGCTTTTATGAACACTACTTACCCCTATTTGGGCCGGGTTTTCACGGAAATGATCGATCTGCTTTACAGCAACACCTTCATGGCCGCCCAGGGTAGGGGGGCGCTCAGCATTCTTGAGCAGGTTTCTGAAACATACAAAGGGAAATTCACTTTGATTGTTGAGGGAGCCATACCAAAAAAGGACAACGGTCTGTACAACGCCATCGCCCGCACTGAAACCCGTTTCATTACCGCCCTTGAAGCGGTAACCCGGCTGGGCGAGATGGCTGAATATGTCGTCGCCATCGGTACCTGCGCCAGCTTTGGCGGACCTACCGCGGCCCGGCCCAATCTTACCGGCAGCGCAGGCGTACGTGACGTGCTGGACAGGGAAGTGATCAACGTCAGTGGCTGTCCGGTCAATCCCGATTGGTTCGTGGGAACCCTGGCCCACCTTTTAATGTATGGCAGGCCGGATCTTGACAAATTGGGCCGCCCCACCCTATTTTACGGTTTTACGGTGCACAGGCACTGCCAGCGGCGCTCTTACTTTGACAATAAAGATTTTGCCAAAAAGCTCGGTGACATCGAATGCATGTTTTCACTCGGGTGTATGGGTCCCCGCACAAGCGCCGACTGCCCGTACAGGCAGTGGATAAATCATGTAAGCTGGCCGGTCAAGGCCAACACCCCTTGCATAGGTTGCACCAATGAGGATTTCCCGGACGGCTCCTCGCCCTTTTTTACTCCAATGCCTAAAAAAAGCACAGGTAAAGAAAGTGGTAAAAACACTTCGAGCCAGGGAGGAGCCAAACTATGAGCAAACAGCGAGTTATGTTCAGTCCCGTCACCCGCCTGAGCGGCCTGTTATCCGTTGACGTGATGCTTGAAAACGGGCGGGTGACAGAAGCAAACGCCAGCGGCACCATGTTCAGGGGTTACGAGTGGATCATGCGTGACCGGCACGTCACTGACGCGGTATATTTGACCCAGCGGATCTGCGGTATTTGTTCACTGTCTCACGGGGCAGTGGCAAGTTACCTGCTGGATGAGCTTTATGATAATGAACTGGAAGATAATGCCCAATATTTGCGTAATATAATGTTTGCCGCAGATTTTTTGCAAAACCATATTAAGCACTTTTATTTGTTCAGCCTGCCTGACTTTATAAAAATGCCGGAACGCCCTCCCTTCCACGGGCAAAACCCTGCTGACACCCGCCTTAATCCCGAAGATAACCAGCGCCTGGCGGGGCATTACTTCGAAGCGGTTAAGGCGGCCCAGGAAAGCCACCAAATCCTGGCCTTATTTGGCGGCAAAGCGCCCCACCAGCATAGTTTTGTCCACGGCGGCGTAACGGTAGCTCCTACAGCGGATAAAATTGAACAGGCGCTGGCACTGATCGGCAATATCAGTGAATTTGTTAAAAGCAGGATGGTTCCCGATACCGAGTTGATAACGCGGGTTTACAGCGACTATTTTAGAATAGGAATAACTCCCTGGCAATTTTTATCTTTTGGCTTATTCAGATTCGGCGCTAAAAATGAAATGTTTTTGTGGCGAAGCGGCGTACTGGCGGATGGCCAGTTATACCCTCCACAGCTGGCACTGATCAGCGAGGACATAACCAGTTCCTGGTTTGATAAAACCGGCGCTGAAGAAATAAAGCCGGATCCTTTTAAACCGGGCGCTTATACCTGGGTGAAATCAGTGCGGTACGCGGGACGTTATTTTCAAGTGGGTCCGCTTGCCCGCATGATAATCAACGGGTTTTATAAAGGCGGCACCGCGACGATGGATAGAATCTACGCCCGCACGCTGGAAACCCTTTTGCTAACCGAATTGGTCCAGGAATGGCTGAAAGATCTGAAGCCCAGTCATCCCCCCGTCAACCAAAAAAGTACTCCGGTAAAAAAAGAGGTGACCGCCGTCACGGACGCCATGCGGGGCGCACTCCTCCATACCGCGCTCATTGAAGACGAAAAAGTTGTGAAATACAACATTATTACCCCGACGGTTTGGAATTTTTCGCCCAAAGACGGACACGGCGGCCGCGGGCCGCTGGAAAACGCGCTGGTGGGAACCGAAATACCCGGCCAGGACATGCTTTTCACGATTCTTGGCCGGACCATCCGTTCGTTCGACCCTTGCATATCCTGTGCGACCCACCTCCTTGACTGCAAGGGCAGCGTAAAAGCCAAGGTGGTTTATTAATTTAATTACTGCTTTAAAGCAATATCCTTTAAAAAGCTTAACTTCTTTTTAAATGTCACCCTAATAAAAATAATAAAAAGAATTAAAGGGATAAATGAAGAAGTTACTGACCTGGAGGAGTGCATATCTTTGGTAGAGATGCACCATATGGAACTATTGGCGAAAACAATCAGGCTATTAGGTGTGGACCCGCGTTCCCGAGTGCTCCGGAACAACCAAGAAATATACTGGAATGCCGCTTATGTCTACTACGGCTATAGTGTGTGCGACAAGCTGGCGGCCGACATCGCGTCTAAATGGGCTGCCATCGTGGCCTACCGCGATCATCAACAAAGGATTGGCGCTCCATACATCAAAGAGCTTTTGGAAAGGAGCATCCGGGATGAATATCACCACATCGTTTATTTAATGAGGCTATGCAGAAATACTGCAAGTAGTGATAATATCACTTTAAAATATTAAGGTGGCTATTAGCCACCTTAATATTTTAAAAGATACCCCAATTATTCTATCAATTTATTATAGAAGCTTCCAAGCAACATTCGGTGTTATGTCTGGTAATGGTAAAACCATGTGCGATTCAGCTATTGTATCGCAGCTAAACATGTGCCGTATCAGTTACTTGGCGTCCTTTCTGCTTCTAAAGGTATGGCAGCAAGTCCCGGCCGATGTTTCCACCTTGTTGTCACCACTAGACCGGACCTCAATGCTGTCAGCGTGACACTCATGCTTGTTGTTATAGTGACACTCCTCGCACATACATCTCATTACTCTGGACATACCAATTAACCCCCTTCCTTCAGCAGATTTGTTATGCAATATTAATATGTCTCTGTAAGCGTTAAGTTTATCCTGTCAACAGAATCATTATTACTGAGAAATCCCATTAAAAAACTATTCTTTGAACCAAGAATATATCTACTGTGAAATGGGATAATATTTTTGAAAGCATGAATTAGATATTTTGGATCAAAGGAGTAAAAATTCGTGGAAAAACTTTTACATACTATCTCCGGTTTTTTACACATTCTAGCTGCGGTAACCTGGATCGGAAGTATGATTTATAGCCAATTCGCAGTGGCTCCCGCCCTAAAGCACCTTGGCGCTCCGAAAGCCAGCGCTATCAACATGATTGCCACGGGGCATTTTTCTCCTCTGACCTGGACCAGTCTGGTGGTTCTAATTGTCACTGGTACCTATGCTACCATCGACAAAGCAGAAAAACTCACCCCCTTTTTTCAGCAGCCGGCAGGCATCGTACTATTCATAAAATTGTTATTAGTGGCGGCGCTAATCGTGATCCTGCTAGTGCAGATTTATAATTACGGGCCCAAAATGAAAAAACTGATCAATCCAGCCACTCCCAAAAATCAGGGTGCGCATAACCTGTCCGAAGTAACTGATCCTAAACTGCAACAGATGCTTAAAGGTATGGAAATGGCCGCCCGTAATAATTATAGTACTCTATCCCAGAAGATGAGCAATCTTGGTATAGTATAGAAGAAAAAGTATAAAAAACTATTTTATACTAATAACAATGGAAGGGGTAATATTATTGAATACCCTTGATAAATTGCAAGATTCCCTGCAGGGAGAAATGATGCTGCAGTCTATGTATAATAAACATATGATGGACATAACCAATCCTGAAATCCGTCAACTGTTTACCCAAATGCGTGACGCCAAGATGCAAAATGTTACCCAGTTGCAGCAGGAGATCCAGCAGATGATGCTACAGGGTAAGATATCATAAAAATGTTGATATGGACCATACAAAAGCGCATCGCAAAGGGCGCGCTTTTATATGATTGCCTTATTTTAAGCCATGCCGCCCTGAATCTGTTGCAGGGAATATTGGCATTCCGTTATACAAAGGTACGAGTGGTGGGCGCCTATATATCTATTAATAGTTTTGAAGAATTCTCACAACCAATAGAGCTGTGTCTGATCGTATTCGTACTGGGTGGTGTTGCCGAGGGTGTCTGTCATTTTCACTTACGTGTTATAATTAATTAAAATGCGACTAGTGAACCATGGGTAAATTGAGAAAATAAAGATAGCTATTACCTTTTTATAAGGGAAGAAATGAAAAAAACCTCAAAGGAGGGTTCAAAAATGTTATGGATAGAAGTAAAAAGAGCATATCCTAATCAGTGGGTAATCATTGAAGCTATTGAGGCCCATACAGAAGGGGATAAAAGGATTATAGCTCAAATGACTGTAGTTGACAATTTCCAGGACGACAATAATAAGGCTTTGTTGCAATATTTGCAATTACACCGAAAGCATAGGGAAAGAGAGCTTTATGTTGTTCACACTTCGCGTCCTGAACTGGATATAATCGAGCAAAGATGGATTGGGGTGCGTGCCGATATATGAATCTAAAATTAAAATATGGGCTGCCGTTTACTGACGTTGTACTTGTTCACAGGGATAAATCCCTCAGTTTTGATAATTTTTTGATAGATACCGGCTCTGCATCCACAATTATCGCTGCCGAAATTGCAGTGGAATTGGGGTTAGGTCCTGAACCTTTGGATGTCATAAGAAAAATACGCGGCGTTGGCGGAACAGAATATGTGTATGAAAAACATATTGACAGAATTCAGTTGGGCACCAAAAAATTGACCAAATTTAAAATACAAATTGGTGATATGGATTATGGATTTGATATTGACGGAATCCTTGGAATGGATTATTTGATGAAATCCAAAGTAGTTATAGATTTGGAAAGCATGATACTTGTGTGAAGGCAAAGGATACTTACAATTTCATGTATAATTGCAAAAAATGATGGTTTTGGTTTAATTATTATCAAGATTACAGAGGAGACGTTTTCAAATTGCTCCTCTTTTTTTTGTATTCTCCGTGACCATCGTTTAGATTGAATTATCTTATTACCATAGCAATTTAGATATAAATTTTTTATTGGTAAAATGACTTTTTCTTATGCTATATTTACTATATCAAAATAGTAGAATTTAAGCTAGAGAGGTGTGCGCTTTGAAAAGTAAGGAGAAAATTTTACAGGATCTAGCCAAAGCAGTAATAGACATGGAGGAAGACAAGGCGAGAAACACATCCTGTGAAGCCATTGACTTCGGCATTGAGGCCTATGAAGCGATAAACGGCGGACTGGTAAAGGGCATGAAAGTCGTAGGGGACTTATACGAGCGACAGGAGTACTTTATCCCGGAAGTGCTCCTCTGTTCAGACGCCTTGACGGCCGGACTGGAGGTGTTGCAGCCTCACCTGCCCGTGGATGGCAACAAGGCCGCGGAAAAAGTAGTTATCGGAGTTGTCCAGGGAGACACCCATGACATCGGCAAAAACCTGGTGAAAATCATGCTGGAAGCATCCGGCTTTGAAGTATACGACCTGGGACGCAACGTGCCTTTGCAGGATTTCGCGGAAAAAGCCCTGGAGGTAGGTTCCAGAATCATCGGCATGTCCACCTTGATGACCACCACCATGGACGGTATGAGGACGGTTATAGATGATCTGAAAAAACGTGGAATCCGGGACGAATTCCTGGTTATTATCGGTGGCGGCCCTATTTCCCCGGCATTTGCCAAAGAGATTGGCGCGGACCTTTACGCCCCTGACGCCAACTCTGCGGCCAGGAAGTTAAAGGAACTATTGGAGGTAAGAGCATGCGCCTAGAAGTATCCGCCGATTTAATTTAAGTATTTCAGGATATGGAGGTGAGATTCAGGTGAAAGGAGCTGACAATGTTCTGGAATTGGCACCCGCCCTAAACAAAAAGCCCGCCAAGATCAAACTGGCAGTTAAAGACATAAACCACATGTACCTCTCGTCCAACGGTAAACCGACCGAATGTCTAAAAGATATTAATCTGGAAATAGAGGACCACAAATTTGTAGCTATCGTGGGTCCCAGCGGCTGCGGCAAAAGTACGTTGTTGAATATCATGTCCGGTCTTATCAAACCCACAACCGGTGATGTTTTTATCGAGGGAAAACCTATTAATGGAATCATCTCGAGAATCGGTTACATGTCCCAGTCCGATGCTCTGTTGCCGTGGCGGACAGTAATTGAAAATGTGGCGCTTGGATTGGAAATCAGGGGAATAACCAAAGCTAAAAGAAAGGTTATTGCCAAAGAGCTAATCCAACGGGCAGGCCTTGGCGGTTTTGAGGAAAGTTATCCTTTTGAACTTTCCGGCGGGATGAGGAAAAGAGTTGCCGTTATCAGAATACTGGCTCTGGACCCGGAAGTTCTTTTCATGGACGAGCCCTTTGGCCCGCTTGATGTCTTTACTAGAGAGAAGCTGCAGGATGATATCCTGAAATTATGGCAAGAGACGAAGAAAACCATTGTTTTCGTTACGCATGATCTTGCCGAAGCTATTACGCTGGCCGACCGCGTAATTCTGATGACTTCCCGCCCCTCAACGATAAAAGCGATATATGACATACCGTTGAAACGTCCCAGATCTGCTGTGGAAATCCGCTTTGAACCGCGATTTCTTGATTTACATAAACTTATTTGGAATGATTTGCGGGATGAAGTTATCGAGCCTAAAGGAGGTTTAGATATTGCAAGATAGCAAAAAACATAGAATAACCTCCATGACCGGTACAATCCTAGTTGCCGCTTTTGTTTTGTCGCTATGGGAAATGCTGGCCGGGCGCGGGGTAATTGATTATTTTTTCTTTAGTAAACCTTCGGCTATTTTGCTTGATTTAAAAACACTATTCGTTACGGGGCAAATATGGCCGCATATTATCATCACCTTGCAAGAGACATTTTGGGGATTAGTCATAGGCAGTGCCGCAGGCATCATAGTAGCCTTTATCTTTGGCCAATTTAACTTAATCGCCGGGATATTTGATCCTATTGTCATGGCACTGTACGGGATTCCCAAACTTGCCTTAGGACCTTTATTTATTCTATGGTTTGGACTTGGTATTAAAGCAAAGATATTCATATCCACATTTGCGGTGTTTTTCCTGGTTTTCTTTAGCGCTTACGCCGGCTTTCGCAGTGTTGAGCCTTCTTTAATAAGCACGGTCAAGTTAATGGGCGCCACAAAGGGGCAGATCATGCGAAAGGTAGTTTTCCCTTCATGTATGCCCTGGATAATGGCCGGACTGCGGGCCGGAATCGGGGCAAGTCTTTTGGGGGCGATTGTCGGCGAGTATATCGGATCAAACCGCGGTTTGGGTTGGATGGTGTTGACCGCGGGCGGCATGTACGATACAACACGTGTTTTTTCTTCGATTTTAATATTAACAATGATTATCGCTATTATGAACGGAGGGCTGAAACTGCTGGAGAAGCGCGTTTTAAAATGGCGCCCGTCCGTTCAGTGAAGCGCCTTGTTTAGAACAAATATACAATATGGAGGATTGACTGATGAAATTAAAAATAGTTGTAATTACAGTGTTTATGCTGCTGCTGGCTAACGTTACCGGCTGCGCCGGTAAAAATGCCGTACAAACAAATACCGATAAGAAAATAGAAAAAATTGTGATAGCAGAACCCGGCACGGGAGAAAGCTGGCTCCCCGTTTACCTGGCTGATAAACTGGGATACTTTGACGAACAAGGTCTCAATGTTGATTACTCGGATTTTGGCGGCGGTCATGGCCCCCTGGTGATTGCCTCCCTCATAGCCGGCGACTCACAGTTTGCTTTGACAGGTTATGATCAGGTGCTGAAGACTTATGGTCAAGGCAAAAGCACTAAAATGATCATGGCTACTTCCGACAAGAACCCCTGGTCCCTGTTTGTCGGTAAAGACATTAAGAGTTTTGCCGACCTTAAAGGAAAGAAAATTTCAGGCGGCATGGAAGGTTCGTCACCGCGTGCCTTTGTGAGGGCATGTCTTAAATACGGCGGCCTGGATCCCGAAAAGGATGTGGAGTATGTTACACTGCCCTCGTCGGGATCCTTGATTGGAGCTTTAGAGAAGGGCGAAGTCGCCGCCGGCATTGGCAGCGGGATAACCAAGATTCAGCTTCTTAATCTTGGCTACAAACCGCTTGTGGATCTTACTGATCCGCAGCAGCATCAAAAGGTACTCAATTCAAAAGATTTCCCGCTTTATGTCGTCCAGGTAACCGATGATTTTATAAAAAACCATCCCGATACCGTTCAAAAATTCAGTAACGCCGTAGTGAAGGCTATGCATTGGGAAAACACTCATTCGCCCGAGGAAATTGCGGAAAAAATATCTCCATTTTTTCCCAATGCAAATAAGGACGATTTGATTAGCGATATTAAAGACGTCCAACTTACCTTGTCCAAAGATGGTTACTTTTCTCAAGAAGGCCATGATACCGTTACAAAATCCGCTTTAGACGTGGGTATGATTAAGGAACCGGTAGCGATGGCAAACGTTGTTGACGATTCGTTCTTGAAGAAAGCGCATGATAGCTATGCTAAATAATTGCGAAACCAGGACGATAAAAACAATTTGCGGGATTTGCAACGGCGCCTGCGGGATTTGCCTCGAGCTGAGCGGTGGTGTCATCACCAGTATTAAGGGCGACCAAGATGATCCATTTACCAATGGCTACATTTGCCCCAAAGGCAAGGCTTTGAAAGAATTGGTATACGCGCCGGACCGGCTGACAAAACCGCTTAAAAAGGTGGCGCCCGGCGAGTGGCGGGATATTTCCTGGGAGGACGCCTTTGCTTACATTGTAAGCAAGCTAAAGGAACTAAAGCTAAATTACGGGCCGGAATCCCTGGCTATTCATGTGGGACAAACGGGGGTCAGGAAAGAATTCACTAATTACTTGGAGCGGTTTGCCGCTGTTTACGGCACACCCAATTGCTCTTCAGCGGGAAGTCACTGCCACATATCGAAAAGTATGGCCAACGAGATAACATATGGGATTTTACCGGCCGCCGATTACCTGAACAGCAATTGCATCGTTCTATGGGGATACAATCCCGCCAATGCCTGCCCGCCGCAAATGAATAATATAAACAAGGCGCGAGCCCGCGGCGCCAGGCTAATCGTTGTCGACCCAACGGTTACCCCGGCGGCGCTCAGCGCCGATATCCACTTGCAGCAGAGACCCGGTTCCGACGGGGCTCTGGCCCTGGGGATGCTGTATGTTATTGTTAACGAAGAGTTATATGACAAGAATTTTGTAGCCGAATGGACGATTGGCTTTGACAAGCTCCAGGAGCTTGTTAAAGAATATACCCCGGAAATTACAGAAAAAATCACTTGGGTACCGGCGGCAAAAATAGTAGAGGCTGCCCGCCTTTTTGCCCAAACATCTCCCGCCAATATTTCACCGGGCATTTCGCTGGAACTCCAGACCAACGGTTTTCAAACAGCCAGAGCTCTAGCGATTTTGCAGGCTGTCACCGGCAACCTTGATATAACAGGGGGGGCTCTTTTTGTTCCGCCTGCGAAACTTTCATCTTTGGAAATTCCCATTAAGGAAGCAAAAAAACCGGCTATCGGGGAAAAAGAGTTTCCTGTCTTCCACAAATATACAAAGAGAGCCCAGGCAAACATTTATTACAAGTCGATCTTGAAAGGGGATCCCTATCACATCAAAGGGATGATCGTTGACGGCAGCAATCCGGTGCTAACCTGGCCAAACGCTTCCAAAGTCAAAGAGGCTCTGTCCAGTCTGGAGTTATTATTGGTTATCGATCACTTCATGACTGAAACAGGCCGTTTAGCTGATCTGGTCCTTCCGGCGGCAACTTTCCTCGGACGCTACGAGCTGAGGGATGCTTCTTCGACTTACGGAGTGCAGGGCATCAGTCTGATCGACAAGGTTCTTGAGGACGAAGGAATTACTGACTGGAAATTTTGGAATGAACTGGCCAGGCGGATGGGCCATGAGGAGCACTTTCCCTGGCCGAATGAAGTGGACGCCCTTAATTTCAGGTTGAAACCGTTGGGTTTGTCCTATGACCAGTTAAAGGATAACGGCCTGGGCTATGTTTATTCAGAAAAAGAGGAAAAAAAATACGAAAAGGCTGGCTTTAAGACCTTGTCGGGCAAAGTTGAGATCTTTTCACAAGAATTAGCCGATTACGGCTTCGACCCGCTCCCGGTGTACCGGGAGCCCGGTGAAAGTCCTCTAACAAGTCCGCAGGTCGCTGAAAAATACCCCTTGATATTATCAACCGGAGCAAGGACAATAGGTTATTATCATTCCCGCTACCGCAACATCGAGTCGCTGCGCAAATTACTACCGGAACCGCTGCTTCTCGTTCACCCGGCCAAAGCCGAAGAGATGGGGATCTGTGACGGTGAGACAGTCAAGGTTGAATCGATGCGCGGCAGTATCGAGATGAAGGTAAGTTTCAGCACAAAGTTCGACCCCAGAGTTATCTTCGCGCCACATGGCTGGGATAAAGCCAATAGCAATATCCTGACTGACAGTGAGGTTTTAGACCCGGTAAGCGGGTTTCCGCCTGACCGGGCTCTTTTGGCCCGCATTGTGAAAATTGAAAAATAACGACCGGGGGATAAGGACGATGAGTGAAGACCGGTTGACAAGAGCGGAACGAATGAAGGCGCTGCTCACCAGGAAAGGACTCGACCGGATCCCGGTTAACGCGGGAGCCAGTGTTTACGCCGCCGCCATTTCAGGAATGTATGCCAGAGACTACTATCTAGAACCTGAAAAGGCTATGGAAGCAGGATTATGGGCACTGGCACTGCATCAATATGACGGGACGCCATCCTATAATATACCTGATTGGAGCGGCTGGGATTTCGGGGGGGAAATGGTGTTCCCCACTTCACCCAAAATATCCTTGCCTTATCTAAGCAAAAGAGCTGTACAGGAGCCTGGGGATGTGGAAAAGTTGCAGATGCCTGATTTAGATCAGGCTCCCGCATTCAGCAGGGTTTTCAGGTTCGCTAAAATGGCCTGGGAGAAAGGGTTTGGCGTATCTATTCCCGCGGGATCAGCTATGGGAATTGCCGGCGCTGTTATTGGCCCTGAACTGATGATGCGCTGGCTTAAGAAAGAGCCGGAACTTATCCACCGGGTCCTGCGCCTGGCAACGGATTTCTTGTTAACAATCGCTGACAGGTATATTTTTGAGTTTGGGGCTCTAAATTGTGCCGCCTTTTCAACTTACCCTTTAGAATGCCATGCTTTAATTTCGCACCGTGACTTTGCAAACTTCAGCCTGCCTTATATCAAGGAAATACACCAAAAGCTGTTGGATAAAGGTATAAAAAAATGGATAGTTCATTTATGCGGCGATCATACAAACAACCTGCCTTATTGGACTGGAGAAATTCCTCTGGCCCCGAGAACAGTTTTCCACCTCGGACACGAAGCAGACATCGAACATTTTGCCTGTACCCTTGGAGATGACCATATCATCGGAGGGAACGTCCACACAACATTGCTGCAGACCGGTTCCGCCAATCAAGTATATGAGGCTTCCAGGCAAGTGATCGAAAAAATGAAATACCATCCCGGCGGCTTTATTCTAATGCCCGCCTGCGCGCTGCCGGCCCTTACGCCCCCGTTGAATGTCCACGCGATGCTACAAGCCGCCAGGGATTTCGGTAGATATGAGTAAGACTTGGCGGCGGAAGCGCGCCGGTTCGAAATAGTTTGGGAAGTGAGAAGATGACGGAAAAAGAAAGATTATTGAGTTGTCTGGCCGGAAAGAAAATAGAACGTCCACCGGTTATCTGCCCCGGTGGGATGATGAGCGCGGCTACCACAGAGATACTCCGGAAAGCAAAGGGTAATTTTCATACAGATCCCCTGGTCATGGCTGAAACAGCCGAGGAAATCCGGAGAGCTACCGGTTTTGAGAACTTGGGCGTGCCTTTTTGCATGACGGTGGAAGCGGAACCCCTGGGAAGCGTAGTGGACCTCGGTGACGCGGCGGTGGAACCGAGTGTAACAGCATACGCGGCCCGGGAACCGGCTGATATTACAGAGCATCCCTTCCCCGACCCGCAAAAGGAAGGCCGGCTCCCGGTTGTCCTGGAAGCTATCAGCATTTTAGCCCGGAGAAACACTGAAACTCCTGTTATCGGCAACCTGACCGGTCCGGTCAGCCTGGCCACCTCGGTTATCGATCCCATGAAAATTTTCCGGCTGATGCGCAAGAAACGGGAAGACATACACCTTTTATTTAGCTATCTGACGGAATACCTGATCAGCTACGCCCGCATGCAGATTGCCGCCGGGGCCGATGTGATAACCATCGCCGACCCTACGGCTACCGGGGAAATTTTGGGCGGCGTAAATTTCCGGGAGTTCGTCAGTCCCTGCCTGATCCGCCTGGTAAAAGAAATCCGGGCGGCCGGAGCCGGCGCCATCGTCCACATCTGTGGCGACGCCGCGGTACTCCTGGCTGAATTAAACAAGATCAAAGGAGCCGCTTTAAGTTTTGATTCCCTGGTAAACATGAGACATGCCAAGGAAGAACTTGAAGGTTTCCCTCTGATGGGCAACATCAGCACCCAACTCCTGCACCAGGGCACCCCGGATAGAATTGCCAGGGCGGTTAAAAACAGCTTTGACTGTGGTGTTGAGATCATATCCCCCGCCTGCGGCATCAGCCTGCAAACCCCTTTAAATAATTTAAGGACTCTTACCGGCGCGGTGAAAGGGCTAAATAATGATGACCGGCCGTAAGAGAGTGTGGGCTGCTTTCCAGGGCAGCCATTTAGATCGCCCGCCCAAAGGCGAGATCTTGATCACTCCGGAAATCGTAAAAGAATTTCGCCGCCCCGACATCCAAACTGTTCTTGCTTATTTAAACACGGATTTGGTGGTCCTGCCGATTGAGCAGCCTGAAATGAATTCATCTCTTTGGAGGACCTGGGCAAAAACCGGGTATTTCATTTTTGGCCTTATAACGGGTCCAATAACATACCTCAACAGGAAACTGGGCTGGCTGGGGTTTAGCCGCCTGATGGTAAAGAAACCCTGGGAAGCCCGGGAGATCATGAGCAAAATTATTCAGAACAGCGTCAGATCGGCCACTGCAGCCCTGGAAGCAGGCTGTGACGGAATTATTGCGGCGGATGACCTGGCTGGCGACCGGGGTCTCCTGATCTCCCCTTCTTACCTCGAAAAAAAGTATTTCCCTCTTATCGCCGAATTACTGCGGGGAATCGGCAGCCGGCACGTACCATGCGTCTTTCACTCGGATGGAATCATCATGGAACTTATTGTCCACCTCCGTAAAGCGGGATTTTGGGGAATTCACGGCCTGCAACCATCGGTGGGAATCGGAGCCGGCAGTTTTCGCGGGAAAGGCCTGGAGAACTGGGTTTTTTGGGGGAATTTCGAATTTGAAGGGCAGGCCGGACTAAAAAGTGACACTGAGGTAAAAAACGAGGTCCTCAACCTATTAAAAGAATGGGCCGGTTTCCCGGGCTATATTTTCGGTTCCTCGGGCGGACTGTACAAAGGGCTTTCCCCGAAAGCGATTAAAGCTGCTTACGATGTTATAACATCCTGGAGGTAGGTAAGACATGAGTAAAGGTTTTTACGAGGTGATATTCCAGCCGGAAGGGAAAACCGCTCTGGTTCAGGAGGGCTCCAGCCTCCTGCAGGCCGCCCGGGTGGCTGGACTACGCCTAGAGGCGCCTTGCGACGGCCTTTCAAAGTGCGGGAAATGCAGGCTTAGGGCAAGCGGCAGTTTAAACGCCCCTGAAGAGAAAGAATTGGAGCAGTTGGGCGCGCTGGCAGATGAAGGAATCAGATTAGCCTGTCAGGCCAGAGTTTTCGGGCCTGCCCAAGTAGATCTGCTGAAAAGCAAGGAGGAAACTTTCGAGACCGTCACGGACGGACAAAACAAAGGGGGAAAGATTAACCCCCTGATCAGAAAGCTCGTTCTTCCACCCCATAAAATAGGGGAAGAAAGAAAGACCCTTTGGGAGACCCTTGACTTGAGTCACGCGAAGCATATTTCTCCGGAACGGTTGCCCGTCTTCTTGCGGGCTCTGGCACAGGAACATCTGACGGAGCGCAACTATTCGGAAGCTATTGTGCGAAACAACATACTCCTGGACCTGCGTTACCGCCGGGGGAAAAAATGCCTTGGAATAGCCCTGGACATTGGGACTACCAGTATTGTAGCCGAACTGACGGATCTGGAATCCGGGGAACACCTCGGAACGTGTTCTAGCCTTAATCCACAAATAGCTTTCGGCGGAGACGTTCTGACCCGGATTTCTTACGCGACAAGCCAGGCCGGCGGGGCTCAAATCCTCCAATCAGAAGTGGTCAAAGGGATCAATAAACTTATTGAATCTCTTTGCGGCACTCAGAAAGTTACCTGCGGGGAAATTTACGAAATTGTTGTGGCAGCCAACACAACGATGCTTCATCTACTTTTGGGTGTCAATCCCCGCTCCCTGGCCATCGCGCCATATCGGCCCGTCTTTATCGATCAATTGGAAGTCAGTCCCGGTCCTCTTGGTATCAAAATCGCTCCCGGCGGGGTGGTAACCCTCCTCCCCTCAGCTTCTGCCTTCGTCGGTTCCGACATCGTCGCGGGTCTGTTGGCCACTGACTTTCACCATTTCCAGAAACCTTCTTTATTTATTGATATTGGCACTAACGGGGAAATCGTCGCCCTCAAAGACGGTCTTCTCGCCGGCACCTCTTCCGCCGCCGGTCCCGCCTTGGAGGGAATGAACATTTCTCATGGGTGCCGGGCTGAGGGTGGAGCTATTGAAGCTGTTTCGATTTTCGATGAGGGAGATGTGCATCTCAAGACTATTGGCAATGCTACTCCTATCGGCCTTTGCGGCAGCGGCCTGATAGACCTGGTGGGTGAACTGGTACGGGTTGGGGTCATTGAGCCAAGTGGCCGGTTTAGTAAAAATGAGCGCATACCGGCGGCGTTAGCAGGCCGCTTGGTGGAATTCCAGGGTCAGCGGGCTTTTCTTGTTTCGGAAGATGGGCAGGTTTTCCTGACTCAAAAAGATATCCGGCAAGTCCAATTGGCCAAAGGCGCCATCGCAACCGGTATCGCCTTGCTGTTAAAAGAATTGAACCTCAGTTGTCAGGAGGTCCAACAAGTTTTAGTAGCGGGAGCTTTCGGGTATCATCTAAAACCTGCCTCTTTGTCGGCTATAGGTTTATTGCCCGCCGAGATGCGGGACAAAATAATTTTTGTCGGCAACACCGCCAAAGAAGGAGCCAAGAATGTACTAATTAACAGAGACGCTACCCGGGAGGTCCAGGACATTTGCCAAAGGATAAAAATTAAAGAGTTGTCTTTCCTGCCCGAGTTCCAGGACTATTTTGTTCAGCAACTGGTCTTTCCTGTCTAATCTTTGCAAATCCGAACAAATCGCATTCGGCGACCTTTAGGCATACAACGCGGCTCATGTTCGGCCCTGTAAACGATAAAGAAGGACCTGGCACTTGCTGACCAGGTCCTTTCCTTTGTGTGAATATTTATGAAGTATTCGCAACATGTTTGCATAAAATATGGTGCAGTTTATTTTACTAAACTAATTTAAGGAGTTATAGAATGCAAAAAGAGGAGTTCTACTTTAAAGCTATATCCTTTAAAAAACTTAACTTCTTTTTAAATGTTGCGCTAATAAAAATAAATGAGGCCTGGATAAAGTTTTACTCAGGCCTCATTACCTTATTTTGGACATATAATCTTCAGTATTACATAATCACCTTTTCGGGATGGCTGTAGACATTCATCTTCTCACCACGGGCAAATCCCACTAAAGCAATGCCGAACTCGTCGGCTAAATCCACCGCCAGGCTGGTGGGCGCGGCGCGTGACACTACTATGGGTATACCGCTGTGGCCGGCTTTAATAAGAATCTCCGAAGACACACGCCCGCTCAGCAGCAAACACTTGTCATCAGGCGCCAAATGGTTCAATAAGGCATAACCTAAAACCTTGTCCACAGCATTGTGGCGGCCGATGTCGTCGAACATGCACAGCAACTTTGTATCATCGCCCATAGCCGCGCTATGCACACCGTGAGTCTTGCTGTAGGTTTCAGATCCATATTCCAGTCCACCGATCAAATGTAACAGATGAGAGGCGGCAAACTGCTTGGTGGACTTTACCGGCTCCATTTGTGTAACATCATTGACGAAGTACAGGCATGCCCGCCCCTTGCCGCAGCAACTGGCAATTTGCCGCTTCAAAAATGTCTCGGTTTGCTTCACCGGCGCAGTAGTTTCCACCCACATCAAACCATCATCTTCATTAAAGGTAATATCCTTTATATCAGAATATTTTTTGACTATTCCTTCGTTGATTAAAAAACCTATCGCCAATTCTTTAAACGCGCCTGAAGAACAGATTAAAGTAGCCAGTTCATTATCATTTACATATACTGTCAGCGGTATTTCATCAACAATAAAGTCGTGGCCAGGCTTTACCTTACCTTGATTATAGGTGACTATTCCCCGTTCCTGATAGAGAGATTTTTGAGACACTCTGCCATCCACTCCTTACTTTATTATCAATAAAAAATTTCAGATGCAACCTCTCGGTTTCGGCAGGCCGGCCAGCTTGCAGGCTCCCTTGGCGGGCCCCGCGGGGAACAGCTGGTATATCCGCTTCAAAGTACAGCCGGCCTCTTTGCAAAGCGTGGATAAATTCGGGGCAACCTCGTTTAACTCATAATAATTACGAAGGAATGCGATCACCCGCCAGTGCTCCTCGTTTAGCTCATCGATCCCCTCAGAAGCGGCTAAACTTCTGGCAATATCTTCACTCCAAGAGGCTGGGTCCAAAAGAAATCCATCCTCGTCAATTTCCACCATTACACCGTTTAACTCAAGTACGGACATATATTCTACCTCCATCAACAAGGTACGTACAATTCTATTCCCCCAGTTTAACTATTACGGGCGTAGGCGCCACACCCCCTTCACGCCCAATATCCTAAAATATATAGGCCAATGGGTTACTTCACAGAATTTTCTGAACCAATTTTTCATAATAAAACATTAACGATACCATAAAAGATAATCCCGTATCTATATTATATATTATATTATAAGATCCTTTTTTAAATGGTTATAGATAATTCAACTCTACATTATAACTATCCAGGAGACTGGAACCCCTGGATTCATCTTGCTTTAGCAATTGCTTAGTATAACCGGGTATCATCTAATTTTTTTACCTTATCAGCAATAACTCTGTAAATTTCCGGGATCTTTAATATTTTTGTTATAGTCAATTTCCTCGCTTAAAGGTGACATGGACCGAAATCTTTCAACAATAGGCCCCATGGCCTCCAGGAAGTAATCCACGTCTTCTTCGGTATTACCCGCGCCCAGGGTTAAACGGATAGAACCGTGGGCAATCTCGTGCGGAATGCCCATTGACAAAAGCACGTGTGAAGGTTCCAAGGAACCTGAGGCGCAAGCCGATCCGGTAGAAGCCGCGATACCTTTCATATCCAGGCTCAACAGCACCGACTCGCCTTCGATATATTCAAAAACAAAACTGGCATGGTTTGGCAGGCGAATGGTGGGGTGACCGGTTAATCTAACATGACTGAACCGTTTTGTCACCTCTCCGATTAATTTATCGCGTAAAGTCAACAACCGTTTATTTTCAGCTTCCATATTTTCCATAGCCAGTTCGGCCGCCTTGCCCAGACCCACAATACCAGGCACGTTTTCAGTACCTGCCCGGCGCAGGCGTTCCTGCGCGCCCCCATGGAAAAGCGTCGGCCTCCATCGTGTTCCCTTGCGGACATAAAGCGCGCCGATACCTTTGGGACCGTATATTTTATGTCCTGAGACAGTCAACAAGTCAATCCCCAGATCATCCACATTCACCGGGATTTTCCCAAGACTCTGGACCGCGTCGACATGAAAAATTATACCGCGATCCTTCACTACTTTACCAATCTCGGCAATTGGCATGATCGTGCCGACTTCGTTATTGGCATGCATGATACTGATTAAAATTGTTTTATCTGTTATGGCTTTTTCCACATCATCAACATTTACCATCCCGTATTGATCCACGGGAAGCACCGTGACGCTAAAACCCTGTTTGGCCAACGCCTTTACAGCGTTAAGCGCCGCGTGATGTTCCACCGCACTGGTTATTACGTGGTTTCCCCTCTTGATATTAGTTAAAGCCGCTCCATGGATCGCCATATTATCCGATTCTGTGCCGCCGCTTGTAAATATAATTTCTTCTGATTTCGCGCCAATGGCCTTGGCCACTTTTTCGCGTGATTCATCCAAGGCTTTGCGGGCGATTTGTCCGAAATAGTGCAGGCTGGAAGGGTTGCCATAATTATGTTCAGTCATGAAACGGTATACTTCCTCCGCCACCAGAGGGTGGACAGGTGTAGTAGCACTATGGTCAAAATAAACTCTTCGCATAATTGTATCCCCCATAATATTACCTCATTTCATAGTTAACCACTATACTTTTAAAATTATACTAGCACAACGCTAGTATATTGTCAATCAGATCAAGAAGGCCTTAAATAGCATGTTTTATATCATCAGTTGACAAAAAAATAATATTATCATATTATTTAAATTAAGTTTATATATATTATACACTTAATCTTCTTATCAAGAGAAGGGGAGGGCAGGACCCGAGGAACCTTCGGCAACCTTCAAGCCTTTTGGTTTGAGATGGTGCCAATTTCCGCCGGAAGCACCGGAAAGATGAGAAGAAGAGGCTGTCTCAAAGACCCTTTTCTTCATGAAGAGGGTCTTTAATTTCTTAGGAGCCTCAAGGAGGTTATATATATGGTCAATCCTATTAAAGAAGAGTTAAATGTTCAGGCATCGAACCCGTTACCGGCGGATACTGTTGGCTGGACAGTCCCGCACAGGGCGCGGCTTGCAGATGTGAACAACCCGCTCCCCCTTGATTGCGGGGAAGAAATAACCCCTGTTGAGGTGGAATACGAGACTTACGGCAAACTTAATGAAGCGCGCAACAATGCCATACTTATCCTTCACGCCCTTTCGGGCGATGCCCACGCGGCCGGTAGAAGCGCCAAGGCGGATGAATTGAACCGCCCGTGGCAAAAGAATCGCCCCGGCTGGTGGGACCGCATGATCGGGCCCGGGAAATCCTTCGACACTAACAAATACTTTGTTATATGTTCCAATATCCTGGGAAGTTGTTATGGAACAACAGGGCCGTCCAGCGCCAACCCGGAAACCGGTCAGCCGTACGGCCTCGCATTTCCGGTTGTCACAGTGGGAGATTGGGTCAGACTTCAGGAAAGGTTAATCAGTCATCTCGGCATTAAACGTTTGCGCGCCGTGGCGGGTGGTTCCCTGGGCGGACAGCAAGCCCTGGAGTGGGCACTGGCTTATCCCGGCCGCGTAGAGTCGGCCATCGTCATTGCCTCGTCAACCCGCTTGAGCGCTCAGGGGCTGGCATTTAACGCCGTGGCCCGGCACGCCGTTACAACCGATCCCAATTTTCAAGAAGGCAACTATTATCATGACGCGGCGCCCGACCGGGGACTTGCGGCCGCCCGGATGCTGGCCCATATAACCTACCTTTCGGAAATTTCCATGAGCAGGAAATTCGGGCGCAAATATCGCAACGGGGACGGACCGGGATTTCATCTTGGTGTGGATTTCGAAGTCGAGGGGTACCTTCAACATCAGGGCAACAGCTTTGTAGACCGGTTTGACGCCAACAGCTACTTGTACATAACACGCGCGATGGATTACTATGACGCTTCAAGCTGGGGTGATGGAGACATTGATCAAGCGTGCCGCAGGATTGAGAGCAGGGTGCTGTTAGTCTCATTTTCTTCCGACTGGCTCTACCCGCCGGAACAAATGAAAGAGCTGGCGATAGCCTTGAGCCGTTGCAGAAAACACGTCAGCTACGCTAATATTCAGTCATCGTATGGCCATGACGCTTTCCTTCTGGAGGTCGAGAAGTTATCCCAACTGGTCCGTGGTTTCTTGAAAGTGAGGGGTGTTGAGTGACAAGAAAAAGAAGGAGCCGCTTTGATCATGACGTCATATGCGGTCTTGTCAATGAAGGTTCTTCCGTACTCGACCTGGGCTGCGGAAACGGTGAACTTCTGATAAAACTAATCGAAAGCAAAAATGTGCATGGTTTAGGGATAGAAAAAGATATTGATCAAGTGGCAAAAACCATAACTAAAGGAGTGCCGGTCCTGCATATGGATCTCGACGAAGGGCTAACCGGGTTGCCTGACAGTTCTTTTGATTTTGTTATCTTGGAAAAAACTCTTCAGGCGGTAAAAAAACCTCTTTTCGTCCTTGACGAAATGCTTCGGGTGGGCGGTTCGGGCATCGTCAGCTTCCCTAATTTCGGATACCGGCAGGTCGTTGACTCGCTTGTTACAACCGGCCGGATGCCGGTGACATCAACCCTGCCCTACCAATGGTATGATACTCCGAACATACACCTGTTTACGGCAAATGACTTCCTTGACTGGACCCGCGCAAATCATGTCACTGTGGAACATGGTTTGTTCTGGGTGGATGAGGCAATAATCCCCTTTGAAGAAGGTGACGCGTCTGAAGCCAGCGAAGTTTTATTTGTTGTAAAAAGATTTGACGCGCACATAGAAAACCTCCCCGAGGGGAGGCTGGAAGCAAAATGATGTAAAGAAGGTATTTTTACTCATGACCGCGCATCTCAAAACCTTGTCCTTTAGGACTCTGCTCCATCCTTTGCAGCATTTTATCAGCTTGCTCCTGGGTCATTTTGCCATCTGTCACCGCCTGGGAAATCTCGGCTTTCTTTAATTCGAGCATCTTTTGATAGAATTGATCCATGGTCATGCCTTGCCCGGTAACAATATCCTGAATTTTTTTACCTGCTTGCATTTCGGTTTTAAGCTGCTCTGTAGTAATGCCCAGCGCACTCGCCATGCCGTCAAGGTTGCGGCCTTTCCCTTCAAGACCTTTCTTACCGTTCAGGAAGCCGAGCCTACCCAAGCCAAAATCTTTACCGGCGGCAATCTTGTCGGCTTGCGCTTGAGTGATTTTACCTTGTTGAACTGCTTCGTCGAGCATTTGTTTTTTAGTGGTGTCCAGGGCTGTCGTTACCTGGTCCTGAGTTATACCAAGATTCGTTGCCAGTTTCGATACCCCGCTCCTAAGAGCAGGGCTCGCATCGAGGACTAAGCCGGTCTTGAAAGTCCCCTGGTTAGCTTGTCCGTTATGGTTTATGTTATCCCTTAATTCGGTTTCGGTGATTGCCTTTCAGTAAGACATCCCTATGAACAACTGCGTTACAACAACCCCATAACGTGTTTTGCATATACCAATTCCGATGCTGTCATGCAGGGTGTTAAGTATATTTGGCCGGTGACCGCAGCTGTCCATTATCAGTTCGTGCGCCCGCCGGGTAGTCGCTGCCATGGCAATATTCTCCGCACCCATCGCCCTGGCCGTAATGCCGGCTTTTCGCACCATGTCCAGCGGGAAACCGTAAACGGGGGACCTGTGATTGAAATAATTATTTTTTAACATATCCTCACTTTTCTTGCGGGCCAGGTCTACCAGGCGCATATCCAAAGTAAACGCCGGCAAACCCGCCTTTTCCCGTTCCTGATTAACCAAATCGAACAATAACTTTTCATCGGCGGAAAGGTCTGATATACTGCAGCCCGTTGTTGAATAACCTCCTTCGAGTTACACAGCTACGTCTATCTCATAATATTCCGCCTTTCCGGCATTTGACAATTATTCAATCTTGAATTAAGACTACATTAATAAGTATTCAGTAAATGCCGCTTTTCCTTATGGCAAACAAAAACTATATACTATAAAATAGCAATATATAGAGAGGGAAGGTGCGTTAATGCCCGACATGGAAAAAATAAAAAAGAAGATCTCCACGGATCCTTTTGCCAGGATGCTTGGGGTTAGATTTGACGAACTCGGGGAAGGCTACGTAAAGCTAAGCATGCAAGTCCGAGATGACATGTTGAACTTCAATGGCTCAATGCACGGCGGTGTCATTTTTTCTTTAGCCGACATCGCTTTCAGCGCCGCCAGCAATTCACACGGTACCGTCGCAGTTGCTTTGCACGCCGACATAACCTATTTGAAGGCCGTACCGCCCGGCAGTACGCTGGTGGCCACCGGCGTGGAAAAAAACAAGACCAGGAGAACGGGCTTGTACAGTATCACTATTGATGACGCGGATGGAAACCATATAGCCGTGTTTCAAGGAGTCGTTTATCGAATTGACCAGCCGTTGTTCTAACGGAGGGGGTACTTACATATATGCCGCCAATCAGCGAGCAGATCCTGATCTACCAGCGACCGGTGGAGTTGCTGCAAAGACTGATCCGTTTTAACACAACCAACCCGCCAGGCGACGAGGCGGCGTGTATTACCTATATTAACAACCTGCTGACCGAAGCCGGTCTTGAAACAGCTATCCTTGCCCGCGATCCCGGCCGCCCCAACTTGATCACTCGCCTAACGGGACAGGGCAAGGCCCCGCCGCTCCTGCTCTACGGGCATGTGGATGTCGTCACCGCGGAAAACCAGACCTGGCGCTACCCGCCTTTTGAAGGAAAGATAGCGGAAAGCTGCGTTTGGGGCCGGGGAGCGCTGGACATGAAAGGCGGTCTGGCCATGATGCTGGCCGCTTGCCTGCGCGCCAAAGCCGAAAACCCGGCTTTGCCCGGCGATATTGTGCTGGCTGTTTTAAGCGACGAGGAGAGCGGCGGTGATTACGGCGCCAAATACCTGGTAAACAACCACGCGGGCCTTTTTAAAGGCATCCGCTACGCCATTGGGGAACTCGGTGGTTATACGCTGCGTCTCGGCGGGAAAAAATTCTATATGATCATGGTCGCTGAAAAAAAATTGTGCTGGATGAAGGTGACGGTGCGGGGACCAGGCGGTCACGGCTCCATCCCCCGGCGCGGCGGCGCTATGGCTAAGCTTGCCCAATTGCTGCAACAGATTGAACAGCGCCGCCTGCCGGTGCATATCACACCGGTAGTGCGCCTGATGCTAGACACAATGGTACCCGTTTTACCCGATTCTACCTCCTCGGTCATTCGCCGGCTCCTTAATCCGGCCCTGACTGACAAAACACTTGACCAACTTGATGAGAGCTGGCAGTTCCTTGATCCACTGCTGCACAACACGGTCAATGCCACGATTGTGCATGGCGGCCACAAAATTAACGTGATTCCAAGCGAAATCACGCTTCAACTGGACGGCCGCCTCCTGCCCGGCTGCACGCCGGAAGATATGATTAGTGAACTCCGTGAGATTACGGGCGGCCAGTTTGCATTTGAGTTTATTCAGCGTGGCGCCGACCCAGGCGAACCGGACATGGCTTTGTTTGACACCCTGGCAGAAATTCTGCGCGAGGCTGACCCGGACGGTTATCCCGTGCCGCTTTTGCTGAGCGGCTGCACGGACGGTCACTTTTTTTCGCGACTAGGTATTCAAACCTATGGGTTCATGCCGATGAACCTGCCTCCGGAAATTGAAGTTTCCAAGTTGATCCACGCCGCCGACGAGCGGGTCCCGGTTGAAGCGGTAACTTTTGGCGCTGAAGCAATTTTTCAAGCCCTACAACGTTTCGCGATTAATAATTAAGCCGTCTACCGGCCACATCGTCAGCCGGCTTAGCACTTGGGGCTTAACTGATTTATCATCTTAATGCCTGACCTGAAGTTTTCTTTATTGATTATTTTGGTATAATATTGACATGATTCACTAATATCATATTGACCGAGAGTTTGCATCAAACCATAAAACATTATATAAAAGGAACAAAAGGCAGTCAGATTCAAACAATCAGGGGGGTGCTATGAATGAGTCTACCGCTCCAGGAAATAAAGGCAATACAAGCAGCCATAACGAGCGATAGGATCTACACCTACGAGGATTACTCCAGGCTGCCGGAAGGGGCTCCTTACCAGTTGATTGGAGGGAATTTGGTATTGACACCTGCACCTACAACCTATCACCAGATTATTTCCATGAAACTAGGTACTAAAATGGCCGGCTATGTTATGGAAAAAGACTTGGGTCTGGTTCTTTTTGCCCCAATCGATGTCTACTTTGAAAATACTGAGACTTATCAACCCGATATTATCTTTATTGCTAAAGAGAGACTTTCAATTATCGAGAAAGAAAAAATCAAAGGTTCGCCCGACCTGGTGATTGAGATCCTCTCCCCCGGCACTGGTTACTACGACCTTAAGAAAAAGTTCAAAATATACGAAAATCATGGCGTCAAGGAATATTGGATTGTTGATCCGGAAGACTGCAGTGTGGAAATCTACGCAGTCCAAGAAGGCAAGTTTATATTGAGACATAAAGCAGAAAAAAAAGGCTCGGTCGATTCAAAAGTAGTCACTGGGTTTAAAATTGACGTTGAGAACTTCTTTTGATGTTATTAATAAAAAAGGGGCGATAATAGTTACCGTCCCTCTCGTCATTTGCCCGGCCCGCGACAAACAGATTACTTGTTACGAAAGCTCGCCGTCATTTCTTACCGGCCTGGAATCTTCCAGAATCTCGTATAATTCCGCCGCCATTTTAGCCGGTACATTTTCCCGAATCGATAATATTTTTAGTTTAAGGTTCCTGTTTCCAAAACCAATCATTACAGTGTCACCTGGTTTGACTTCCGCTCCGGCTTTGGCCGCACGACCATTAACCGCAACCTGGCCCCGGTCGCAAACCTCTTTAGCCAGGGTGCGCCGTTTGATCACCCGGGAAACTTTAAGGAACTTATCAAGACGCAAGCATACTTACCACCTTTTACGCAATATCAGGCGCCAGGCTAATGTGGAACAAAGCATGTTCATCTAAAATCAAACGTAATCGCCTTTAAAATCAGACATACCAGCCTGACTATCGATTTTCATTGACAGTCTTACTTGCCCACAGCGTCGCGAAGAGCTTTCCCTGCCTTAAACACAGGTACACGGGCAGCTTCAATGTTAATTTCTTCACCGGTCTGTGGATTTCTTCCTTTACGGGCAGCTCTGTCCCTAATTTCAAAGGTACCGAAACCCACCAGTTGGACCTTGTCGCCCCTTGACAGCGCCTCTTCAATTGCGCCAAGCACCGCACCTACGGCTTTTTCCGAGTCTTTTTTGGTTAATTCCGTTTTTTCGGCAACGTTTGAAATCAACTCAGCCTTATTCATTTGAACCCTCCTATATAAAATAGAGATATTAATTTATAACTTATTCGCTAAAATCCTCGTAGTTCCTTCCGCTAAGAAAATGTTTCCTAGGTTTTTTAATAGTTTTTTACTTTATTTCTTGTTTTTTTGCCTCCTCCCACCAAGCGTCCAGTTCGGAAAGTGAACATTTTTGCAGCTCTTTACCGGTACACCGCGCTTTATTCTCAATATAGCAAAATCTTTTGACAAATTTTTCAGAGGTTGACGCCAAAGCCGATTCGGGTTCCACATCAAGCAGCCTGGCCAAGTTAACCACTGAAAACAGCAGGTCGCCCATCTCCTTTTCAACTTGTTTTTTATCCCCGGTTGAAATGGCGTGTTTAAGTTCGTCCAACTCCTCATGGTATTTTTCCATAGCGCCCCGGTAATCCGGCCAGTCAAACCCGACACTGGCAGCTTTCTTCTGCAGTTTAACCGCCCGCATTAACGCCGGCAAAGCCATTGAAACACCGGCAAGCAGGCTTGCAGGCTTGCTTCTTCCCTTCTCCCCGGCTTTTATTTTTTCCCAGTTAAGCGAAACTTCATAACTGTTCCTGGCGGTTGCCGTGCCAAAAACATGCGGGTGCCGGCGGGTAATTTTTTCACTAATGCCGTTGACAACGTCGTTCATGTCAAATAACCGGTTTTCCGAGGCAATTTGCGCGTGAAATACTATTTGTAGTAATAAGTCTCCCAGTTCTTCACATAATTTATACATATCTTCTTCATTCAGGGCTTCCAAGACTTCATACGTCTCCTCAAGGAGATACGGTCTCAATGTCAGGTGATCCTGCTCCAGGTCCCACGGACAACCTCCTTTTCCGCGCAGCCTCGCCAGCAGGTTGACCAGCGGGTCCAAAGGGAAGCGGCACGAACGCCGGCTGACGTTCAAGGTCCGGCGCCCGTTATTTGAACCGGTATTTGTTTTCTCATTAACCCGGATAACCTCCACGCCTCCGTTTTGTCCAGTTTCTTCCCCATCCCCGACTGCTTGTCCATACAGCCCCTCTCTATCATCCGTACCTGTTTCATTCTTTCCTTGATCTCCGGCCTCCGACCTCTGACTTCCGACCTCCGGTATATACAGGCTTGTCAAATGATCCACCCAGTCCAGCCTGTCCAACTCCGACAAGGGGATATTTTCTATTCTTTCCTCACCCGGTATGCCGGCCCCTCTCACTACCGTGATCAAGTGGCCGGGCGGGTAATATTCCAGAAGCGACACTTTAACGTCGGCCGCCACCAGCCGGCTGTACACCTGTGTGACTACTGCCGGCCTGGCCGGCAGCGGCATATTATTATCGATGCGCAGCCCGTCGACTACCTGGAAACCAGCGCCGGGGTTCAGCCTGAGCGCGGTTATAACAGCGTCAAGAAAACTTAACGCCGGCTGGATGCAAATATTAATATCATCCCGCTCCGCAGCCTCCACAATCAGGCGAACCGACTCCTCAGCCACCAGCGGGTGGCCCGGAACAGCATATAGTACGGGTTCGCGGCGCGCCGCCGCGATTACAGCCTGACAAATCCCCGCGTAGACCTCCTCAAAGCCGGGTGACTGTTCGTACAGATAATCAAAAGTGGAAAACGAAATCCCTTCTTTAACGAGCCAACTGACTACGGGATGTCTACTAGTCCGCAGGAAGGTACAGGTGGAGGCTTTCAAAGCATCCCAGGCGCTCACGGTGATATGACCCGGCGCCCCGGGACCCAGCCCCGTGATGGTTATGCCGGCTTGCAGAGGCATATTTAACGGTACTCCTTTCGCTGACTCTCAAGAATTTTGGCGACCTTTGGGCATACAACGCGGCTCATGTTCGGCCTCATAACAACAAAAAAGTGGCCTTGTAAGGCCACATTGGTTACTGCTCCATTTGTTTGGCCAGGAAACCCGCGGCGGTTTCAGCCAGTTTCAACTCCATTTCACCCATTTTCAAATCTGGTTCCTTTGTGGCCAAGATAACCGCCCCGATTGGGTCACCTTCAGCAATAATCGGAGCGATAACTTCGGAAGAATACCTGCACTCACCTTCTTCTATGGTCAGGCAGTCTTTGCAAAACGGATCTTCTCCCGGGTTATTGATGATTATAGCTTTGCGCTCATCCATTACCTTTTCAACAGCGGTTCCGATTGGTTTGTTTAAAAATTCTTTTTTAGAAGCGCCGGAAACAGCGATTATATTGTCCCGGTCTGCGATACAAGCGATATGTCCCAAAGCTTCGTATAATGAATCGGCATATTCTTTGGCAAAATCCCCCAATTCACCTATTGGTGAATATTTTTTTAGGATTACCTCACCTTCCCGGTCAACAAAAATTTCAAGAGGATCGCCTTCACGGATTCTCAGCGTTCTTCTTATTTCTTTAGGAATTACGACTCTTCCCAAATCATCGATACGGCGTACTATGCCCGTAGCTTTCATAAGCTTCCCTTCCCTCCTTTGTCGGCAAATGTTCACGAAATAACTTTCAATGATAGTATATATCGGAAAGGAGGCGTTTATTCATTTTTTTCCAATAGCCAACGATTATTTTCAACTTTTGTTTGTTTTTACTGTTTTGATGTATCCCCTTCTTTAGCGGTGAGCTTGTTAGTAATCTTGGCGTTGTTTTTTGCTTCCTGCATCATGCTGCTGAACTTGTCACTAACCGCCTGTTGGTTCAATTGTTCGGTGAGACGTTGTTCTATCTCCTCAAAGGGATACTGACCCGCGGCTATTTTCTTCTCCATTTTTATAACATGATAGCCGTATTCAGTCTTGACCGGGGTTTGGGTGAATTGTCCCGGACTGAGAGCAGACGCGGCATCGGCGAACTCCTGGACAGCATCACCCGCGCTAAAAGTGTACAACCCGCCGTTATTTTTGGAACCGCTGTCTTCCGATTTCTCCGCGGCCAAGGCGGCGAAGTCTTTGCCTTGCTTCAACTGGGTAATTACGTCTTCAGCCATTTGTCTGGCCTCGGCGTCAGTATGCTGAACCGGATAGCCTTTGCTCCCGTCGTCAACAAAGAATAGAATGTGGCGGACCTGCAGCTGTTCAGGGTGAGTGAACTGCTCTTTGTTTTCGTCATAGTACTTCTTCACGTCATCTTCGGATACAGGCGGTATGTCTTTGGCCACCTGATCCTGCATGTTTAAAATATACGCTATGTCTTCTTCGCTCATCTTTATTTGCGCCAGAAACTGATTATATTCTTCTGTGCTTGTGAACTGCAATTTAAATATGTTTATTTTATCCTGAACTTGTTCTTTCGTCAGCTTGCCGGATTTTCTGGCTTCCTGCAGAAACAGTTTGTTATTAATCATCTCGTCAAGGGTTTGCTTCCGGAGAGATTCCGTCAAAGTCTGACCCTTGTCCCCGCTGAAATCAACCCCTTGCTTTTCCATACTGGCCTTAGCTTCGTCAACTCGCTGGGACAATTCAGCGCCGGTGATTTTTTCACCGTTAACTGTCGCCACCACATCCTGGCCGCAGCCGGCCAAGGCAAAGATCATCAGCACAGCCAGCGTCAGCGGCAAAATTTTTCTATGCAATACCCCATCTCCTCTCAGATAATGAAATTATACATTACTACGCGTTCCCGTGGCAACCTCCGGCGATCTCTCAGTAAAATCGTTAAACTCGTTGCTGCAACCACCTAAAACGACTAAAAAATCCTCCAGCCGTTTAAGCAGGACTTGATTGTCACCAAAACCGCCGCCGGCCAACTTCAGTTTAATTTCAAATTCTTCGCCGGCGTTGTTGAACTTAACCTCGTTCAAGTAATGCCGGCCGGCGGCCACTAAAGCTTCGCCGGTCAGGGGATGATCCCGGCCGAACAGCAGGCGGTACTGCCCCGGCTGCAAACTGATTTTTTTTACCTTCAACCGCCCGGCCAGTATTCTCACCTTGGCTACCGCCAGCAGGTTCTGCACCACCGCCGGCGGGTCACCGAAGCGGTCCACCAGTTCATCCTCAAAGTCGGACAAATCGGCTGTGGCGGCTAAAGCGGCGATTCTTTTATAAATCTCTACCTTCTGGCCGGTTTCCGGTATATACGTGTCCGGAATGTACGCCTCAACGGGCAGTTCAATGGTGGTTTCCGGCGCCTGGGTTACTTTCTCGCCCCTGGCTTCTTTTACGGCCTCCTCCAGCAAGCGGCAGTACAGGTCAAACCCTACCGCCGCGATATGTCCGTGCTGCTCGGCCCCCAGAATATTACCCGCCCCCCTGATTTCCAGGTCACGCATGGCAATTTTAAACCCCGAGCCCAGTTCTGTAAATTCCCGGATGGCGGCCAGGCGCTTTTCCGCTGATTCGCCTAATACTTTCTCTTTTCTGAAGGTAAAATAGGCGTAAGCCAGCCTGTTGGAACGGCCGACTCTGCCTTTGAGCTGATATAGCTGGGCCAGGCCCATGGTATCCGCTTCCTTGACCAGAAGCGTGTTAACGTTGGAAATATCCAGACCGTTTTCAATAATAGTGGTGCAAACCAGCACATCATACTTGCCGTCCAGAAAATCCATCATAACCTGCTCCAAGTCATCTTCTTTCATCTGCCCGTGGGCCATGGCAATCCTGGCTTCCGGCACAAGTTCCTGCAGCATAAGCGCCACCCGCTCCATGTCCAAAACCCGGTTATATACGAAAAACACCTGACCGCCCCGCCCCAACTCCCTCCGGATCGCTTCCCGGAATAAAACCGGATCTTCATCCAGCACATAAGTCTGAATCGGGTAGCGGTCTTTCGGCGGGGTTTCCAGAAGGCTGGTATCTCTCAACCCTACTAGAGACATATGCAGTGTGCGTGGAATAGGCGTGGCGGACAACGTAAGCACGTCAACATTCTTGCGGATAAACTTTAATCTTTCTTTATGGGCTACTCCAAAACGCTGCTCCTCATCTATAACCAACAGGCCGAGGTCCTTGAAGCGCACATCTTCCTGCACTAACCGGTGGGTACCGATGACAATGTCAACAGTGCCCTGTTCTAATCCCTGCAATACTCGGCGCTGTTCCCGGACGGTCCTGAAGCGGCTGAGCACCTCAACCTTGACCGGGTAGCGCGCAAACCTTTCCCGGAAGGTGTTGTAATGCTGCTGGGCCAGAATAGTGGTGGGCACCAGCACGGCCACCTGCTTGCCTTCCATGACCGCTTTAAAAGCGGCCCGCAGCGCTACTTCCGTCTTGCCATAGCCCACATCCCCGCAAAGCAGCCGGTCCATCGGACGGTTGCGCTCCATATCGACTTTAACTTCTTCAATAGCGCGGATTTGGTCGGGTGTTTCCTCATAAGGAAACGATTCTTCAAATTCCCGCTGCCAAACCGTATCCGGCCCAAAACCATGACCATGCACTGTCTCCCTAGCCGCGTAAAGCGCCAGGAGTTCCTGGGCCATTTCCCTGACCGCTTCTCTAACTCTGCTTTTAGCCCGCGCCCATTCGCCGCCCCCCAGGCGGGACAAGCGCGGCGCCTCACCTTCGCTGCCCAGGTATTTCTGAATGAGTCCAACCTGGTCCACCGGCACGTACAGCTTATCCTCACCGGCGTACTTGACGAGCAGGTACTCTTTCCGGATATCCGCGATAGTCAGGGGCACAACACCCAGGTAGCGGCCGATGCCATAATTAACATGAACGACATAGTCCCCAACTTTCAAGTCTACAAAAGGAGTCAGCCGCTCAAGCTGTTTCTTTTCCTTGTGGATCTTCTTGCGCTGGCCGTACATATTAGACTCGGTTACCACAACCAGCCGGCAAATCGGCAGTTCAAACCCCTCTACCAGGCTGCCGGCCGTAATTACCACGTTGCCGGGCCGCACGTGGCCTTCCAGCGAACCAGTATAAAACGCGTCAATTTGATATTCTTTTAAGGACGTTAGAAGCTGCTGCGATCGTTGGCGGCCTGATACCAGCAATACTATGGCATAGCCTGCTCTACGCCATTCTTTTATCTCGCCGGCCAACATCTCCACGTTGCCTAAAAAGCTGGGCAATGCCTTGCCGTGAAAGTTCACCGTGTTCTGAGGTTCCATAAGACGGGTAAGGCGGGGCAGCAGGGAACCGTAGACTACCTCGCGGGAAGCAAGAGCATCCGCGATGCGACTCCAGTCAACATTGTTCATGAATTGCGAAGGCAGCATGCGTCCTTTCGCCAGCAGTTCCTTATTGGCCTCGGCACGCTCCCGCTGAACAATTTGCGCCACTTCCGCGACGCGCACCGGGTCGTCGACAAAAATCAGGGCGCCTGCCGGCAGGTAATCCATAAGTGTTGCTGTTTCATCATAAAAAAAGGAAAGATAGTGTTCAATTCCATTAAAATAGCTGCCGGCAGCCTCCAGCACCTTTCCGGCTAATTCGTTGAGTTGTTGGACTGCCCCGGCGTCACCTGTCCTGCTCAGCTTGCGCTCTTGGTTCTTATACTCACGCGTCAGTGCGCGCCGGGCATTCTGCCAAACCAGCTCATCGCCGATGATAAGTTCCCTGGCGGGATATATTACCAATTCATTTGTCTTCTCTTCAGAACGTTGAGTTTGCACGTTGAATCTACGGATCGAATCAACCTCGTCATCAAAGAATTCCAGACGCGCCGGCCTGTGCGCGGTCATTGGAAAGACATCCAGTATGCCGCCGCGCAGGGTAAACTGACCTCGCTCCTCCACCAGGTCAACCCGCTCATAACCTAATATCAGTAAGTTGGACAAAAGCCCTTCCAGACTTGTTCGTTCTCCCACCGCCAGGCGCAGAACCGGCGCCCGGAACGCACCGGGAGGGATCAATCGCCTTAACAGGGCTTCCACAGGGGCGACCACCACCATACGTTCACCCGAGCACAGCCCTTCCAGCACCTGCAAGCGCTGCGCCGTAATTTCCTTGCTCTGCGCCAGCACATTATGAGGAATTAGTTCCCATACCGGAAACTGTCTTACGGACACCCCAGGTAAAAGCCCGGCTAACTCATCAGCCAGAACACTCGTTTCCCGTTCTCCCGGCGTGATCACCAACACGGGCAAAGGTGTTATCTGATCAGTCAGACCGGCCAGCAAATAGCTGCGTTGAGAACCGGACAGGCCATAAACCAACTGTTTGCTTAATCCCCTCTTTATTCCTTGCACAAGGCTGTCAAATTCCGCAGAACGCTGCAGAGGTCTTAGAATACCGCGCATACATGTCCTCCTAAAAAATCATCACAAAAAGAGCTTTAGCATACCCATGGCTAAAGCTCTAACCCTTTGTCCCGATACTTTAAAAAGTAGATCTATCAGTTAATAACAGGCTGGCTATAGAAGGTCTTGTCGTATCCGGCAAATATTGTTTCACGGCAGTCATCACAAACAGTATTTACCGTTATTATATCTTGCCGCGCACTGCCCGTCAAGCCGCCGCCAGTGGGTATAAAGCCTGGCAAATGCAGCTGTCCGGCAACCGCGTCGCAACACTCGCAAACAAACAGCAAGGTCAATATGATTCCCTTCTTAATAATATTAGTTATTATTTACCAAATATGTCACAGTGCCATTCCAGGCCGCATGGGCCAGGTACCCGGCGAAAAGCGCGGGTGCCGCCGCTCCATAACGCTCGTATGCCAAAACAGTGATTAACCCAAAAATCGAATGGCTGGCCAGCGCCGCCAATCCCGCGTATAGACCATTACGCCGCAGCGTAAACATCTCCCAGGCCGCTTCAATCACGCCGAAAAACGCATGTGTAAAAAATAAAGAGGCGCCGGTTAAAACTGCCGGAACGGTTTTGGAAAGTTCCTCCACCAGGGGTGCATAGTATATTATGTTCGGACCGGGCAAGTACACCTTTATGCGGTTCAATTGCCAGGCCAGCAAGGCTGCAAATAATGAGACCGCTAGAGACAACAGTACAGGATTAGATTCTCCATTGAAATCCAGAGATGCGCTCACCTTCTATTGAAAAGATTCATGGCCGGCTCAATACCCTCGCGCACGGCGCAGATGGCGGCATCAGACGCCAGGCCAAGCGCTTCCTCCAATACCGCTGCCTCTTCATCGCTAAAATGCCCTAAAACATAATCTATAGTTTCATACCCGGGCTCCGGCGGCCTGCCGATGCCAACTCTTACTCTGGGGAAGCTATCTGTGCCAATTGCCCGGATAATCGATTGCATTCCTCTATGCCCCCCTGAACCGCCGCCGGGCCGCAACCGCAGTTTTCCGCACCTCAGGTCCAAATCGTCATAGATGACCAGCAGGTCTGAAGCTGTCAACTTAAACCAATTCAGCAAAGCGCCTACCGCGTCACCACTTAAATTCATATAGGTTTGCGGCTTGGCTAAAACAACCCTTTCCCCATTTATTTGCCCCTGGCCAACCAGCGCCTTAAACAATTTTTTCCCGACAGTTACGCCCAGTACCGGAGCCAGGCGGTCGACGACCATGAAACCAATATTATGTCTTGTTTTGGCGTATTCACTGCCCGGGTTACCCAGGCCGACAATCAATTTCATGACTAAAGCCCCCCACACCCAAATCTCACTTTATTGTAACCCGGTGTGATTATGGATGAAAGAGCATTCTTGTCAGTAGTCAGGAGTCAGTAGTCAGGAGTAATAATAAGAGAATGTGCACAAAGCGCCTCAAATAGTTCCTTTGCTTATCCTTAGGCGATTAATAATACAAACAAGTTTGGCTGCAATGGCATTACTAAAAAACTTCTAGTTAAAAAGTTACCCATTGCCGTACTAAAAATCGCCCTAACGGCAAGCGCCACTCTATCCTGAGCAAACTTTATTGTCAATTATTCTGACTCCTGACTACTGACTACTGAATACCTGAATATTTATTATAATTATTCCCTTTTTTTGTCATAATCATTCTGATCCGTGAATATGGTTTAGACAAGAAAATTTTCGGGGAATTGAGGTGTCACAAATGAAAAAGAGTAAACGATTTGCCTCTTTGTCGGTAATAAGCCTGGAAGAGGGCCAGCAGATCGGCACTGTGAAAGGATTAATAGTAGATCCCGCCAATAAAAAAGTGGCGGCATTGATCATTGAACAAAAAGGCTGGTTCAAAGAGCAGCGCTTTATCCCTTATCATAAAGTGCACAGTGTTGGCAGCGACGCCATCACCATCGAAAAAAACACCTGCGTGGAAAAGGCGAGCAACCTTTCAGAAATAGTAAGATTGCTAAAGGATAAAGTAGGTGTCATCGGTTCAAAGATTGTGGCGGAAAACGGGACAGTGCTGGGATACGTGGATGAATTTTATGTGGATCTGGAAACAGGCGCTATTGCCGGGCTGGAGTTCTCGGGAAACTTGCTCAACAGTGTGATAAAAGGTCGTGCTTTCCTTGATATTGCCCACGTGCGCACACTTGGCAAAGATGTAACGATAATAACAGATGAAGGTCTCGAAAATATCTTTAAACTTGAAGGCGGGCTGCAGGAAACAGTCAAAAATATCCGGGAATCCACCGGCCAACTCTGGGATACCACAGTCCAAAAAACAAAGGAATTGAGCACCAGCATCAACAAAAAGGTGAAGAAGGACAAAAAAACCGATCCCAAACCCGATGATCAGGCAAGCAATTTTCATGACGATTTGACTAGAAACCAAGATAAAAGCGCCGCCCCGGAAGAACCCTCTTCCCAGGAGCAGCCTGCCGATAAAAAGGACGCCACCAAAGAACCTCTAGAAGAAACCGTTATTACGCCATCAGAGGACAACGACCGTAAAGACGCCCCTCCACCGGCATAGAAAACAAAACCTCAACCTCAAAAAGCGCGACTTAACCCATAAGTTTACCGCTGCGGCAAGCTTATGGGTTTATTCTATTCAACCTGTGCCACTAATTGGTTGATTCTTGGGGAGGTATTTCATTTCAAAGAGAATAAAAACGGCCGTCAACAATACGGAGATGCCGTCAGCTATTGGCGCCGTTCTCCAAACCCCGTTGATTCCCCAAAATTTTGGCAGGATTAATAACAATGGTATAAACAGCAACACCTGCCTGGATAAACTGAGTATAGCGGATTGAACAGGTTTGCCATACTTATTTTTTTATCGCGCATTTCCAAGCTATTTTGCATTATTACAGCCGTTCCTTTCGTTGCATTCACGGCAAAACGGGATATGAAGATGATTTATACACCTGAATGGTTATAGTTTGGTTTAACAAAGATTTTTTTTATCCTCCCAAGAATAATTGAAAAGCGTTTTCTCATTCTTTCCATTAAGTCGTCAAAAATAGCATACACTACAGGCACCAGAACCAGGGTGATGAGGGTTGAAAAAGATAACCCAAAGGCGATGACAATAGCCATCGGTTTCATCAATTCATTACCTGAGCCGCCCCCAAGAGCCATGGGCATCAAGGCCAACACTGTACACAGCGCCGTCATCAGAATTGGCCGCAGACGGATCGGTCCAGCCTGCTTGATTGCTTCGTCGCGCTCAAGTCCCCGCTTGCGCAGGGTATTGATATAGTCAACCAACACGATGGCGTTATTGAGCACGATACCCACCAGCATGATCGCCCCAATCAGGCTCATAACGCTCAAGCGGGTGCCGGTGAGCCCCAGTCCGATCACAGCTCCGATAAATGTGGGCGGCAAGGAGAACATAATAATGAAAGGCTGGAACAAAGATTCAAACTGTGCCGCCATCACCATGAAGACCAGGACAATCGCCAGTATGAGCGCCATGCCCAGCGCGCTGAAGGATTCATTCATATTTTGCCGCTCGCCGCTAAAGTCGATGGTATAGCCCTGAGGCAACGACATTTTCGCCAGTTTTTCCTGAACCTCGCTATTAACACTTCCGGAAGCTCTTCCGGTTACATCAGCGGTAATTTCGACTTCCCGGTTTTGATTGGAGCGGCTAATCTCTTTGGGTGAATTTTTAATGGTGATGCTGGCCACATCACCCACCGATACCTTCGCCCCGGAAGAGGCGACCAGAGCCAGGCTCGCAAGACTGCTTTCCGTCTGGGTGAATTCACTGGAGTACTTTAACGTAATGTCCACCGTGTTATCCCCGGTATGCAGGCTGCCTACCGTCGCCCCTCCGAAGGCGGTTTTTATCACCGAAAGAACCTGGCTTGCGGAAAGCCCGTAACGCGCCGCTTTCTCACGGTCAACCACCACTTGCACCTGAACGTTGCTGGACAACGAATTTGACACGTTCCTGGTGCCTGAAACTCCTTTGACTATATCCACCGCTTTATTCCCCAGCTCTGCAAGAACATCCAGATCGTTGCCCCTGATAATCACATCGACCGCGCTGCTGGACATTCCCATGGCACCGCTTTCAACAGTCACCGTGATGGTGCCTCCGGCAGTATCGCTTAAGGATTGACGCACTTTTTCCGCCGCCTCGCTTGCCGTTAGTTTGTATTCATCTGTGGATTTTAGCTTATACTTGACATTTGCGTTATTATTTTCTGAAATACCTAAAAAGGACCTGCTTCCGCCGCCGACCGTGATATATCCTTTTTTAATACCGTCGCCCAACGCCTTTTGGGCCAGCGCATCAACTTCCATGGCCTTTTTACGGGTCGCCTCCAAACTTGTCCCCGTGGGCATTTCAATTTTAACGTTAACCCCTCTTTCGTCCATTGAAGATATAAACTCCATCCCAATCAGCGGGATACACCCCAGACTGGCGAATAACATGAGCACGGTGCAGGCCACCACTTTTTTACGGTTACCTAAAGCCCAATTGAGAATAGTTTTGTAAAAAGAAGTAAGCTTTTGCAGTCCGTACCCGAAAATAATGACCGGGTTCTTGACGCCTTTTTGATACTCAAACTGTTCCGGCGCCGGAACAGTTTTTAACATTCTGGAGGACATCATGGGGACCAGCGTCAAAGCGGAAAAGAGTGCGCAGGCGTGGGAAAAGCTAACTGTAAGCGCTAGGGGCTTGAAAATCATGCTGGCTATACCGCTGACAAATACAACCGGCATAAAGACCACGATTTGCGAAGCTGCCGAAGCCATTACTGCAATTCCCACCTCAGCCGTTCCTACTTTGGACGCGTTGATTATGTCAAAGCCCTCCTGCCTCTTCCTATAGATGCTTTCCAGCACCACAATGGCAAAGTCGACAAGAGAACCAAGGCCCAGCATCAACCCCCCCAGGGAGAACATATTAATCGTTATACCAGCAAAATACATGGCGGAAAAAGTTCCGATCAAGGCGACCGGCAGAGAAATTGCCACAACCGCGGTACTACGGGCGTTGCGCAGGAACAAAAAAAGAATAATTACCGCCAGGCTCCCTCCCAAAACGCCGTGTTCCTCAACACTTTTAATGGTGTCGTTGATGGTGGTGGAGGTGTCGCTGACCAGGTTAATCTGCACACCGGCGGGAAGGTTTTTACTCAAAACGGCGACTTCCTCGCTTACCTTTTTAGCCACCTGCACAGTGTTTCCATCCGAAGTTTTCATGACTTCAAGACTGAGTGACGCATTCCCGTCAACATAAGTGAGAGTGCTGTCTTTCTTGAAATCATCTCTCACGTCCGCGATATCCGACAGCAGGATATGGTTTTTCGATGATCCGGGAACGCTGATCTGCACGTTCTTGACGGCATCCAAATTGTTGAATTCGTTTACGACCCTGATGCTGATTTCCCTGGAGCCTTTGACCAGCGTACCCGCCGTCCCGGTAATATCATCACCGGAGATTGACTGTGACACCTGCTGTATGGTCAGTCCATAGGCATCCATTTTGGTTTGATCCAGCCTGACTTGAATCTCCCGCTCCTTGCCTCCGCTGATCGAAACTGAACTGACTCCCTCAACCCGCTCCAGAGCAGGCTGGATGGTATCCTCCGCAATTTCTTTCATCTTGGTAAGACTGGCTCCGGAAAGAGAATAGGTCATGATGGACTGGGAGTTGGGGTCAATTTTCATAATTCTGGGACTGCCGGCGTCATCCGGCAACGAGTTTCTCACCGAGTCCACTTTATCCCGCAAATCATTTACCTTGTCATCAACCTTGATCCCGTAGTTAAATTGCACCGCCACCATGGAGTTTCCGCTAGAAGAGGTTGAACTGATTTTTTTGACGCCGCTGACCGAACTCACTGCGGATTCAATTGGTTTTGTGACCAATTTTTCCACCTCGGCCGGGGCTGCGCCTTGATAGCTGGTGGTGATAATTGCCACTGGTATATTCATATTTGGCATAAGAGCAACGCCCAGGTTTGGCAAGGAATAAAGGCCAATGAACACCACCGTGAGGATGAGCATCGAGATGGCAACCGGCCGTTCTACGGAGAAATCTGCTATTTTCACTTGGAACCACCTTCCTGCCTTGTAATTACTTTTACCTTCTGCCCGTCAGAAAGAAGGCGGTTGCCCTGGACTACGACAATCTGTCCTTCCTCCAAGCCTTTGGTGATTTCGGCTTGGGATTCATTGGACACTCCCGTTTCGACATAAATTTCTTTGGCTTGGTTATTTTCCACAACATAGACAACATGCTGTCCACCCTTTTCAATAACCGCATCCACCGGAATAGTAATTACATTTTGCAAAGTCCCTGTAGAAAGGTTGATTTTCACCGTCATCCCCGGCTTTATTTCCCCGGCTGGATTGGCTACGGCGATTTCCACCGGGTAACCCATGGTGGTCGAGTCGGCTTTGGGGGCTATCGCGGTCACTGTTCCTTCCACGGACTTATGTAAAGAGTCGATAGCTACCGGGACCTTGCCTCCCGTTTTAATGGCGTTCACCACACTTTCCGGTACCGAGGCCTCTACCTTGACTGTATCGATGCTGACGATGACGGCGGCGTCCGTCTGGCTGCTGACCATTTCTCCGGTCTCCACCTTAATCGCGCCTATGAGGCCGCCAAGCGGCGCCGTAACCGTATAGTCGTTTAAATTGTCCTGGGTGGTGCTGATAGTCACCTGCAACTTGTCAATCTGCTGCCGGGCCTGTTCCAGGCTGAGCTTGGCATTGACCAGTTTGGTTGTCGCCTGTTCCAAATCGTTTTTTGACACGGCGCCGCTTTCATAAAGGGTATTGGTGCGGTTGTAATTGGACTGGGCATCCTTTAAAGCCTGCACCGCGGTATCGTAACTTACCTGGGCGATGCCCAGGTCAGCTTGCGACTGAATCAGTTGGTTTCGTGCCTCCTTATCCTCAATCCGGAAAAGAACCTGCCCCTTTTCCACCCGGTCGCCCAACTTCACGTTGACCCCGGCAACCCGGCCCGTAACTTTAGGAGCGATGGTTGCTTCCGCCGATGCCTTAATCTGCCCGGAAGCATCATAAATCTTATTTATATCTGTCCTGCTCACACTCACCACCTCAACCGCGACGGCGGGGTTTTCGCCGCCGTCGGGCTGCTTGCTCCCACATCCACTAAAAAAAGCAGATAATAACAAAACCAATACCAAGATCGTTGATCGTTTCAAATCTATTTTCTCTCCCTTCATCTTTCTAAAAATCACCTATTGCAATCTTTAACATTATAAAAAAGTGAAATAAACTGGACCTAAACCAAATTGAAAAATTTTCTTAAAAAAATTGAAAATCCATATAAAAATTTCGAATTCTATTTTTATAAAAATTTAAAGAACTATTTTAAAGCAATTTATAATTTGGATTTATAATAATTTAAAGAAACGATTTTTCTGCGGCAAGTCCAGAGGAGATAAAAAGATGTCCTTGAAAACAAAAATATGGGGTTCTTGTATAATTATGGTTACCGTTCCTCTCCTCCTCTCGATACTATCGGCCAGTCTTATTCGCATTAATTATGAAAAGGATCACCAAATTCAGATCATAGAGGCCGCCCAAGAGGAAACAATGCGGGAAACCACAGGTTTTATGGATGAACTTGAGAATACGCTGGTCAATAAACCGGATTATTTCAAAGATCCATTTTACTTGGCGCAATTCAACGAAAAGATTTCTTCTCTCAATATGGGGGTTATGGTCCAGTGCAATGGAGATTTTATATATAATTCTGTTCCAGTTAACACAGAAAAAATTAAACCTAATTTATCCAAGTTTATCCAACAAGATGTTACTGGAAAATGGGTTTCAGCAACGACAAAAGATTATATAGTAAGATGCCGGGCTTTCTCTTTCAGTGACGGGACAACCGGCCAAATCTACCTCTTCATGAACAGAATACCTCCTTGGGAGGCGTCACCTGCCGACCATATCGCTTATGTGAAGTGGGTTTTTTTTATCTTCATTATTTGTATTTTTCTGACTAACAGTTATTTAACCTACCTTTTGTATAAAAGCTTAATCGAGCCTTTAAACTTGGTTAAAAAGGCAGCAAAGGAAATTCAACATGGAAACCTGGATTACCCCATTAGCTATCCGGTTAATAACGAAATAGGAGAATTATATCAGGACTTTGAAGAGATGCGGCTAAAGCTAAAGCAATCACAAGAACTCAACACGCAATATGAAAAAAGCAGAAAAGAATTGATATCAAATATATCCCATGACCTTAAAACACCAATTACCGCAATAAAAGGTTACGCTCAAGGCATTATTGAAGGTGTGGCCAATAATCCGGAAAAAGTAGGGAAATATCTCCGGACCATTATTGCTCACGCTGTGGAAATGGAGCGATTAGCAAATGATTTAGCCCTTTTTTCCAAACTGGACATAAAACAACTCCCTTTTTCATTTGAATGTATAGAAATTAACAGATACCTTGAGGATGCCAGAGAAGAATTGAATTTTGATTTATCTGAAAATAATATCATCCTTAAATTTGAGTCCCATTATAAAAGCAATGATTTAATTATGGCTGACCGTCAGAGGTTAATCAGAGTCATTCATAACATCGTGGAAAACGCCAAAAAGCATTTAAACAAGCAAGAAAAGGAAATAAAAATAATTTTGAAAGAAGAAGAAAGTTCAGCCTTAATTGAAATAAGGGATAACGGTTCCGGTATTCCGGCAGATAAACTCCCTTTGATCTTTAATCGGTTTTACCGGGTAGATAGTTCAAGAAACCGGACAACCGGAGGCGGTGGGATCGGTCTATCCATTGCGAGGGAGATTATCGAAGCTCATCAGGGAAGAATTTGGGCGGAGAGCACTGAAGATTTGGGGACAAGTATTTTTTTCACCTTAATAAAAGCCGCCTATTTTAAAAACAAATAGAACTGGTGTGCTTTGCTTAAGAGGAGATAAAAAAACATGAAAAAAGTATTAATTATTGAAGACGAACAAAGTATCGCGGAATTGGAAAGAGATTATCTGGAAATAGACGGGTTTGAAGCAGACATCGAGCTAAACGGCCGGACTGGACTGCAGCGCGCCCTGCAAGGAAACTACGCCATTATCATACTGGATGTCATGCTGCCCGAATTAGACGGTTTTGAGATCTGCCGGACAATCCGCGACCGGATCAATATACCCATAATAATTGTCTCAGCCAAGAAAGAAGATATTGATAAAATCAGAGGACTGGGGTTAGGTGCTGACGATTATATGACCAAACCTTTCAGTCCCGCCGAACTGGTAGCTAGAGTCAAATCCCATCTTGCCCGTTATAACCGTCTGGTTAATCAAACAGTTGTTGATCGTCCCGAGGAACTAAAAATCAAGGGGCTGGCAATCAATAAAATTTCCCGGCGTGTTTACCTTAACGGCCAGGAAATTCAGCTTACCACCAAGGAATTTGATCTGTTGGTTTTTTTGGCTGAGAACCCTGACCGGGTATTCAGCAAGGAACAGATTTTTGAAAAGATCTGGGGGTTCGATAATCTGGGGGATATTGCCACGGTTGCCGTTCATATTAGAAGAGTTCGCGAAAAAATAGAAAAAGACCCGTCCAATCCTGATTATATTGAAACAATATGGGGTACCGGATACCGTTTTAATATTTCCTGAATAACCTGGCTTGCCAGGTTATTTTACCACTACTCCACAGCGTCTGCCAGGCAAAATGACTTAACAGATATCCCGCCGATTCTCTTCAAGTCATCCTCCAGCTTTTGCCTCTCATTATCGTTTGCCTGCATAGTCAGGGTGATAATACCTCTTTGGCGGCCGGGGCCGGGAATACCGCTGCGGCTTAATATTTGCGATCCGTGCCTGGTCAGCACTTGCTGCACTTCCGGGGCGTTGTTCGCCCTTTCATCTACCAGAATTCCAACAACACAAATGTCGCGCTTCATGTTCAAACTCCCTCCAGAATAGTTTAATGAACTATCCTGTATTATTATCTTTAACTTGTTTTTTTATATAATAACATATCAACATGACTAAAACAGCGATAGCTGTTATGGCTATTACATTCTTGTAATGCAGCGAGAAATATAATATCTTTTTCCAATCATCTCCCAGGTAATATCCCAATAAGATAAAAGAATTCACCCAAATAAAAGCTCCTATTGACGAATATATGAGAAATTTAACATAGTTCATTTTCAGCATTCCGCACGTATATGCCACAAGGTGGCGAATACCTGGAAAATAATAGCCAAAAACAATAATTATATTACCAAATCTTGCGAGTATTTTTTCTAAATTAATACGTTTTTCTTTAAGGTTAAACCTTTCTTCAAATTTATGTTCAAACCTGCTTAAGATACCTTTGCCTATTAAATAGCTTAAGGTCATACCCGTTAAACTTCCCAAGAAAGAAAGAATGAATGCATAGCTATAATTTAGCTTGCCGGAATTTATTACATAACCAAGATATGTCATCAACGCTTCGTCAGGTATAGGCACTCCGAGGATACCCAAAGCCAAAGACAAGTAAATCCCGGCATATCCTAATTGTTTAAAATGAAACAAATGGATTAATGTCCCAATAATACAAACCCTCCCACCAGCTAAAATACCTTTGGACCCGAGTTTCTTAACTCAACTTTCAAGTTGTTTCTTAAAATGATTCATGTCCTTCCAACATTATTGCAGCTTCAAATATTTTCCGGCCTTAAGTATTTTCATGAAAAAAGACTGCTAAATTGATGCCTGGCCGGGAGTTAAGCGCCGATAATGGTAATAACGATTTCTCTGCTCGGACGCGGCCCGTCGAATTCACAAAGGAAAATATTCTGCCAGGTAGATAGCCCAATTTCCCCGTCAATAATAGGAATAGTTTCACTCGGACTAATCAAACCGGATTTCAAGTGCGCGTCTCCATTGCCATCTTGTCGATCATGTTCCCAAACGCCTCTCGGTATTAATCTCCTCAATAAATTTACCACATCGTTTTGAACACTTTCATCCCAATTCTCCTGAATCATTATCGCCGCTGTCGCGCCACGCACGTATACATTCACGATTCCGTTTTTTATATCTGACCCGGCTAAGATTTTTTTCACTTCATCTGTAATATCAATAAGCTCCTCACGATTGCGGGTTTTAACAGTGAATTTCTGTTGCATATTAATTTCCTCTACCTTTTTTAATTTATATTCTAGTTGTTTCTTATTAATTTTAAAATTAAAATTTACTGTCACCTTATTTTAACAAATTTCCTTAGATTTTAATATATAAGCCTGTGCCGCACGCTTGTAATCTCACTCCCCGTTATTGTAAACTGGATAGGTAAAAGAGGTGATTTCACTTGATCCTGTTGCAGGCTGTCCGTATAGCCAAATCTTTTGGCGCCCGCCGGGTGCTAAATAACGTGAACTTAATCATTCAGGAAGGGGAGCGCGCAGGTATTGTAGGTGTCAATGGGGCTGGCAAATCCACCCTTTTAAAAATAATCACCGGCGCACTGTCACCGGATGCCGGAGAAGTAATCAAGGCGAAAGACATATCGGTTTCATACATGGCGCAAGACGGCGGTCTGGAATCAGGGCAGAGTATCTGGCACGAAATGCTTTCAGCGTTTACCCATTTAATTGGGTTGGAGCAGCAACTCAGAGAAATGGAGAAGCGCATGGGAGACCCGACCGTGATGGCAGACGGCAAACAATACCGGCAACTGCTACGGGACTATGACAGTCTTTCCGCTGACTTCGAGAATAAAGGCGGATTTGAATACGAAGCTAACATTCGTGGTGTGCTGCACGGGCTTAACTTCAGAGATATGGACTACAACACTCCGGTGAATATACTGAGCGGCGGCCAGAAGACCCGCCTGGCCCTTGCCCGCTGTCTGCTTGGGGCGCCGGATATATTAATACTGGATGAACCAACCAATTACCTGGACATGGACAACCTGACCTGGCTGGAACAATACCTCCAGTCGTACCGCGGGGCTGTGCTTGTAGTATCCCATGACCGCTACTTCCTGGACACCCTGACGAAGGTGATTTATGACCTGGACAACGGCGGAATTACCCGGTACACAGGGAATTACACCGGCTTTATCCGGCAAAAAAAGGAAATGCAAGAACAGCAGCTTAAAGCCTATAAAAAACAGCAAGAGGAGATCGCCCGCACGGAGGAATTCGTGAGGCGGAATATCGCCGCCAAGGATACAACCAGACGCGCTCAAAGCCGTCTAAAAACACTCGAAAAAATGGAGCGGGTGACCCGGGCCGGAGAAAGAACGCAGGGTAAACGTTTCTTTTTATGTTGCCCGGCCAAGCGGGCGGGAAGTGCTTAAGGCGCGCGATTTGACCATTGGTTATCCCGGTACTGTGCTGGCCAGGGGGTTGAATTTTGAGATTAACAAGGGGGAGCGGGTAGTGTTGATCGGCCCCAACGGCGCCGGCAAATCCACCCTGCTAAAAACCATCACCGGTTTGCTCCCGCCTCTGGGGGGAAGTATCCGGCAAGGAAGCTTGGTGCAAATAGGCTACTACGAGCAGGAGCAGCAAGGGTTGCACCGGGACAAGGATGTGCTGCATGAATTGTGGGACCAGTTCCCGCACATGAATGAGCTGGACATTCGCAAAGCGCTGGGCGGTTTTTTGTTCAGCGGTGACGATGTAAATAAGAGTGTGGCGGGCTTAAGCGGCGGTGAGAAATCCCGCCTTGCCCTGGCCGCTTTAATGCTGCGCAAGGCGAACTTTCTTCTCCTGGACGAACCGACAAACCACCTCGACCTGCCGGGTAAAGAAGCGCTGGAAGACGCCCTGGCCGATTACCCGGGCACTATTCTTTTTATCTCCCACGACCGGTATTTTATTAACAAAGTGGCCTCCCGGGCACTGGAGTTATCCCTCGGCGACGTAATCAGTTACCAAGGGAATTATGATTACTACCTGAATAAAAAAACCCGCCTGCAAGGAACAGCGAAGTCCGGTCCAGCTAAGCCGGAGCGTTCCGCAGACACCGGGGAAAAGATACAATATTATCAAAAGAAAGAGGAGGAGAGGAAAAAACGCAAACACCAGCGTGAAATTGCGAACCTGGAACAGTCCATCGCCCATCAGGAAGAGTTGATTTCCCGCCTGGAAAAAGAACTGGAGCAACCTGAAGTATATCATGATTACCAAGCCTGTCAGCAACGACAGAGCGAGTTGGAACAAATCCGGGCGGTCCTGCATGACCACATGGAAAAGTGGCTGAACCTGATAGATACTGAACAAGTCAGGTCGTGACAGTTATTCTGCGTATCTTGTTCGGCTAATTATACAAATCCAGCAAGAGTCCCGCTATCTCATCAATTTTACCGACGATCTCAAAGTTTGCTTTCTGTTGCTCCAGCAGGGAGGCAGTCAATTCTTCAATTTTTTTATTTATTATCTCAATTCTAATCAGCAACCGGCCCAATCCGTAATCCTGTTTGACCCTGTAATAATTATTCAGTACAAAAGTCAGGTATTCTTGTACTTGTTCTTTATATTCGATCACGTCAACTTTGCTTTTTGTCCTCTTTAATTTATCTCCCGCTGCTTTTATTTTATCCAGCATCTCTTCAAGCTTCCGCTGTTCCCTTTTAGCCATATCCAGGGTACTGGAAAAGTCTTTGCCGCCTCCCGCTTTTAAAGCAGATGGCTTGTATTTTCTGCCGGTATTCCGATCAACTGTAGATATTTTCACAAATAATCCCCATTTCGACCTGCAATTATGACTATTTAACCAAACTTGGATCTTCTTTGCCTTGATGCTTATTTCCTTCTATATCCTTCTATATAGAGAAAAATTTTTCATTGAATCTATCGGATGAATATAATTAGGCCATCCTCAGAGGTCCTAAGTATAATAACAAGGGCTTTCGTAGGAAGACGGAGTTGATTATTTAGCATAATTACGATAAAATTATGCTAAAAATAATAGAGGGTGAGGATATGCCACATATTAGACCAGTCTCTGATTTGCGGAACAATTTTGCTGACATCTCAAGGGTAGTACATGAGACGGCAGAACCGGTATTCTTAACCAAGAATGGTTATGGCGATATGGTTGTAATGAGTATAGAAACCTATGAACGCAAATTATTCGAAAGTGAAATTTATTTTAAGCTGAAGGAGGCAGAATTGGAAGCAAAGTCAACGGATAAAAGGTTTTCACATGAAGAAGTGTTTTCGGATTTAAGGGGAAGACTTGCCGACAGAGTGGATGGTGATAATGCATAAGATAAAATATATACCTTTGGCATTGAAGGATTTAAGAGATATTACGGATTATATCACCGGTATGCTTAAAGCGCCAAAGGCCGCTACGGATTTGCTTGACGCTCTGGATGCTTCCATATCAAGGCTTGCACAATTCCCATATTCATGCAGGCTATATCAACCTGCACAACCATTAGAAGGTGAATACAGGATATTGCCAGTAAAAAACTATCTGGTTTTCTATGTAGTAACTGAACTTGAAGTGGAGATACGCAGAATCATTTATGCAAAAATGGATATTGCCAAAATCATCAGATAAAAAATGAGAGCAAATTCACATTAGCTTAACTACGGAAAAAAAACCTGCCGTTCCCCAACGGGCGGCAGGCCTGTATTATAGTGCTATATTTATGCGATTTTAACGGTAATCTCATTATTGTCGCCTTTATCAAGCAACACCCGGTTGCCCCGCTTGAAGGTCCCCTTGAGGATTTCTTCGGAAAGCCGGTCTTCCACCAGGCGCAGGATCGCCCGGCGCAGCGGCCTGGCGCCGTACTCCTCGTCAAAGCCTTCCTTGGCCAGCAAGTCTTTGACAGTCTCGGTCACATCTATCTCAACCTCGTTTTCCTTCATCCTTTCAGCAACTTCCTTAAGCATCAAGTTGACAATTTCCCTGATGTGTTCAGCGCTCAAGGCGTGGAAAACGATAATTTCATCAATCCGGTTGAGAAACTCGGGGCGGAAAGTGCGCCTCAGTTCTTCAGTTACCTTGCTCTTCATATTCTCATAGTTTGCCTCGCGCTGGTCACCGGTACGGAAACCGAGAACCGACTCGCGCTTGATCATCTGAACGCCGACGTTGGACGTCATAATAATCACCGTATTGCGAAAATCCACCTTGCGCCCCTTGGAGTCGGTCAACCGGCCGTCTTCCAGCACCTGCAGCAGAATATTGAAAACATCCGGGTGGGCTTTTTCAATTTCGTCCAGCAGGACTACCGAATATGGCCGCCGCCGCACCGCTTCGGTCAACTGGCCGCCTTCTTCGTAACCCACATAGCCGGGAGGCGCTCCAACCAGGCGGGACACCGCGAATTTTTCCATGTACTCCGACATGTCAATGCGCACCATGGCGTCCTCGTCGCCAAACAAGACCTCCGCCAGCGCCCTGGCCAACTCGGTTTTGCCAACCCCGGTAGGGCCGAGGAAAATAAACGAGCCAATGGGGCGTTTCGGGTCCTTCAGCCCGGCGCGGGCGCGCCGCACCGCCCGTGATACGGCCAGGATGGCTTCATCCTGCCCGATTACCCGCTGGTGCAATATTTCTTCCATTTTCAGAAGCCTTTCCGATTCCCCCTCGGCTAGCTTCTTTACCGGAATACCGGTCCAGTTGGCGGCAATCTGGGCGATGACATCTTCGTCCACTACCAGTTCCGGCCCGCCCTTGCGCTGTTTCCACGACTCCCGGAGCTGGTCGAGCTCATTCCGGATTTTCTTCTCCTGATCCCTTATTTCCGCCGCTTTTTCAAATTCCTGGCCATTGACCGCCGCTTCTTTTTCTTTTTGCAGCACTTCCAATTTCTTTTCCAGTTCTTTTAAATCCGGCGGCGCGGTAAAAGCCTGCAACCTTACTTTTGAACCGGCTTCGTCCACCAGGTCAATGGCTTTGTCAGGTAGAAAGCGGTCGGTAATATAACGGCTCGATATCTTGGCGGCCGCTTCCAGCGCGGTATCAGTAATCCTGACGCGGTGGTGGGCCTCGTATTTATCCCTCAGACCGTGCAGAATTTGAATGGTTTCCTCAACTGTCGGTTCCTCGACGGTAATCGGCTGGAAACGGCGCTCCAGGGCGGCGTCTTTTTCAATATACTTGCGGTACTCATCCAGCGTGGTCGCGCCAATGCACTGCAACTCTCCCCTGGCCAGCGCGGGCTTTAAAATGTTCGCCGCGTCTATGGCCCCTTCGGCAGCGCCCGCTCCAACCATGGTATGCAGTTCATCGATAAACAGGATGACATTGCCGGACTGGCGAATCTCATCAACAATTTTTTTCAACCGCTCTTCAAACTCACCCCGGTACTTGGTCCCTGCCACCAGTGAGCCCATATCAAGGGTTACCACTCGTTTATTTTCCAACACTTCCGGTATGTTTCCGGCGTTTATCCGTTGGGCCAGTCCCTCGGCCACGGCGGTTTTACCCACGCCCGGTTCGCCAATCAGCACCGGGTTGTTTTTCGTGCGCCTGCTTAAGATCTGGATTACCCTTTCTATTTCTTTTTCCCTGCCGACTACCGGGTCGAGTTTGTCTTCCTTGGCCAAAACAGTCAAGTCGCGCCCGTACTGTTCCAATGTGCGCGTTCCGCCGTCCTTCGCGTTGCCGGCCGGCTGTCCCCCTTCAGCGGCGGCGCCTGACTGCCCGCCCAGCATGTTGACTACCATGGCACGGACCTTGTTGCCGTCAGCGCCGTATGCGTTCAGGATATGGGCCGCTACGCCTTCTCCTTCGCGGACCAACCCCAGCAACAAATGCTCTGTGCCAATATAATTGTGCCCCATGCGCCTGGCTTCATCCACCGACAGCTCCAACACCCGTTTTGTGCGTGGGGTAAGCGCCGGTTCACCCGTCGCCGACCCTTTGGCGGCTTCCACTATTTGCGCTACCGCCGACCGTACTTTATCCGCATCAAGGCCAACCGCATCCAGCACTTTAGCCGCCACACCCTCACCTTCGCGGATCAGGCCAAGCAGCAGGTGCTCAGTCCCAACATACGGATAGCCTGAATTTTTCGCTTCTTCCCGGGCAAAATATAACGCTTTTTGCGCCCGCTCGGTAAATCTTCCGAACACGCCAATCACCTCCAATTAACAATCAAATTCTTTAAACTCATTCCTGATTAACTCCGCCCTGAAAACATCCCTCTGGTGGGCGGACATCTCCCGCCCGGCCAACTTGATTAAGAAGGCCGGCCTTATTCTGACCATTAGTTCATTTAACAGTTTAGCCGGTATACCCGACAGAAGATTCATTTCTATGCCCAGCCGCAAATCGGAAAATAAACGCATCGCCTCTTCAGAAGACAGAATATGCGCGTTTTTCAAGATGCCGTAAGCACGATAAACACGGTCCTCGACAAAATCCCGCCTATCTTTATAAAGGGCCGCGCGAGTGGCCTTTTCCTGGGAGATTATTTGCCGGACAACAGCGGTAAGGTTGCTGATGATCTCCTCCTCAGTCTGCCCAAGGGTAATTTGATTGGATATTTGAAACAAATCTCCCAGCGCTTCAGTACCCTCTCCAAAAAGACCCCGTGCTGTTAGGCCGACTTTACTGATAGCGTTCAGCACTCCTTTCAGCTGCTTTACCAGGACCAGGCCAGGCAAGTGCAGCATGACCGAAGCGCGCATTCCGGTCCCTACATTAGTGGGACATGCCGTAAGGTAGCCAAGCTGCTCGGAAAAAGCATAATCCAGCGTTTTTTCCAATCCGTCATCGACCTGATTAATCAAATCCCATGCCTCTTTAAGCTGCAAACCAGAAAGCAGGCACTGAATCCGTAAATGGTCTTCCTCATTAACCATAATGCTGATTACTTCATCATCCCTCAACACAACCGCCTTGCACTCAAAACTGTTTATCAGATCCGGGCTGATCAAATGCTTATCTACTAGTATCTGTCTTTCCACCGGGGACAATTCGCCTAACAGGCTCATCTCAAGGACGCCGGCTTGCCTTGCCAGTTCCTTGTCTTCAACTGCCAGCCGTACCGCGTGAATAACATCTTCGGCCTTAGCATTATTCAACAGATGCGGGAAAGGGATGTCAGCAAGGTTTCTAGCTACTCTAACCCGGCTGCTAATCGCAATGTCCGACTCCGGGCCGGCCCCATCCATCCAGTTGCTGTGGGAATCATTGACTGTCTTTTTCAGCGGCATCAAACCTCCCCCCCCTCATTCATACTCTTTTCCAGTTGATGAATTTGGTCGCGCAGTTGAGCAGCCTGTTCAAAATCCTCGCGGCTAACCGCCTCTTTGAGACGACTCTTCAAGGTGTCTATCTCCTTCACCAAACGGGCGCGTCCCCCGGTGCGCTCAGGCACTTTACCCGTATGCCTGGTGCTGCCGTGGATTCTTCGCAGCAGAGGAAGCACCTTGTCTTCAAAGAAAGGGTAGCAGTCGCCGCAGCCAAGAAGTCCCTGTTTGACAATCTGTTCTTCAGGAACGCCGCATTTTTCGCATCTGTTCCCGGTTGTCTCCGCTTGATCACGTTGCTCCCCGCCCAATTCATGATTTAATAGACTGGCGAGGAAATTGTGCAGGTGTATTTGCGGTACAAAAGCAAATCCCTGCGGCTGGATTTCCCTGGCACACACTTCACAAAGATGAGTTTCACTTTTTTGAGCGTTTATTATTTCTGTCATATGCACCGTCGCCGGACGCTGTCCGCAGCGCTCGCATAACATAATTAGACTCCCCCTTCAAGCTTTCCGAAATATCACCTTAACATTTATTCTCTCAATACCGCTACTACCATCGCTTTTAAGATCATAGCCCTTAATTGGTCACGCGCAGGTAAATTCAGACGCAGTATACTGCCGTCCATCGCTGAGAGCATTAAGCGCGCCTCTCTTTTGGTGATCAACTCCTCCTCCAGCAGTCTCCGGATTAAACCTGCGGCTTCGTTTTGAGATATTGAATCGCCAATCATATTACTGATATCAAGAATGAGATCCACCCGCTGATCCAGGGGCACCTTGACAATCCTGATAAATCCGCCTCCGCCTCTCCTGCTCTCCACGATATACCCCCGCCCCGTTGAAAACCGGGTCGTCAATACATAGTTGATCTGCGAGGGCACACAGTTAAAGCGGTTCGCCAGTTCACTGCGTTGGACCTCAATAAAATCCTGAATGCTTTCCGCCAGCATTTTCTTTAGATACCGCTCGATAAGGTCGGAAATATTGTTCATTATTGTCACCATCCCTGTGCCGCAGATACTTTGACTTTGACTGACCTTGATATTATTATAATATAAAAGTGTCCTGTTTACAATACTCCCAATTACTATTTTGGCCTTTTATAGTCAAGCTAAAACATAAAAGCGAAATCATAAAAACAATTGTATGACCATTGGACATACAACGCATCCCATGTTCCGCCCTTATAATCGGGGACATTCCTCCGACCCTAAATATAAGCCCGTTAGGGAGGTGTGTCCCCTTTCCTCTGACAAATGAAAAGAACCGGTGATATTAATCGCCGGTTTGCATCATGAAACCGTTATGGAAAAGGCTGCTTTAATTTCAATCTTCCATATACACCTTGGCAACCGCCACCACTAAATCCCCCGGGTCAAGGCGCATCAAGGTCACTCCCTGGGTTGAGCGGCCCATGGCGGATATATCACTGACGCTCAGGCGAATAATAATTCCTTCCGCGCTAATCATCATTATTTCTTCTTCACCTTTCACTTCCTGAACCGCAACCACCGGGCCATTCCTGTCGCTTGTTTTGACATTGATGATCCCTTTGCCGCCGCGGGATTGCAGGCGATATTCGGATATTTGCGTGCGTTTGCCGAATCCGTTGGCCGTCACGGTAAGCAAATAGGAGTCCGGACGAACAGTCTCCATCCCTACCACTACGTCATTTTTCCTTAAAGAAATTCCTTTTACTCCACGTGAAACACGACCCGTAAAGCGTACTTCCTGCTCTGAAAAACGAATAGCCAGACCATTCATAGTCGCTAAAATGATTTCCTCTTTGCCGGTGGTTAATTTAACGTCAATTAATTCATCTTGCTCGTCCAATGAAAGGGCGATAATTCCGTCCCGGCGGGAGGTATCGTAATGATTCAACTGAGTTTTTTTAACAACTCCGCGCTTGGTCACCATAAATAAATACTGATCCGGTTTAAACTCACGCACCGGGATAACCGCCGTCACTTTTTCATTGTTTTCGATGTATATCAGGTTCACCAGCGCCGTTCCTTTGGCCTGCCTGCCGGCCTCCGGTATTTCGTGCACTTTAAGCCGGTATACCTTTCCGCGGTTGGTAAAGAACAATAAAAAGTGATGTGTCGTAGTTATGAACAGATGCCTGACAAAATCCTCCTCTTTAGTGCCCATGGCGGTTACGCCGCGGCCGCCCCGGCGCTGGCTGCGGTATGTATCAAGCGGTATTCTTTTAACATAACCCTGGTTGGTAATAGTAATTACAACTTCTTCTTCCGGGATTAAATCTTCTTCTTCAAAAGACACTTCTTCATACGATATGCTGGTACGCCGCGGGTCGGCGTATTTTTTCCTTATGGCGGACAATTCACTCTTGATAATGTCTAAAACTTTTCGCTCATCTGCAAGCACTGAGCGGAGATAATTTATTTTTTCCATAAGTTCTTTGTATTCTTGCTCTAATTTCTCACGTTCCAAACCGGTCAGTTGCCGTAAACGCATTTCAACAATAGCTTCGGCTTGTCTTTCGGAAAGATTAAATCTTTCCATTAAAGATGCTTTAGCGATTTCCGTCGTGCGGGAAGACCTGATAATTTTGATTATCTCATCCAGATGGGACAAGGCGATACGCAGGCCTTCAACAATATGCGCGCGCGCTTCCGCCTTTTTTAACTCAAAGCGGGTGCGCCTTACAATTACGTCTTTCTGGTGCTCAAGATAGTAAAATAAAGCTTGTTTCAGATTTAAATACCGGGGTTTCCCATCTACGAGGGCCAGCATGATAACGCCAAAACTCTCTTGCATCTGGCTGTGTTTATAAAGCTGATTAAGAATTATCTGTGGGTTGGCATCCCTTTTTAGTTCAATAACAATACGCATGCCCCTGCGGTCCGACTCATCCCGCAGGTCGCCAACCCCTTCCAGCTTCTTGTCTTTTACCAGTTCGGCTATTTTTTCAATTAAGCGCGCTTTATTAACCTGATATGGTATTTCATTAACAATAATACTGCTTTTCCCATTGCTGTTTTTTTCAATTACCGCCTGTGCGCGGACTTTAATGCTGCCCCGGCCGGTGCGGTAAGCGTTCCAAATACCTTCCATGCCCATTATTTTTCCCCCGGTGGGAAAATCCGGCCCTTTTATGGCTGTTGTCAGATCTTTTATACTTACATCCGGGTCGTCAATCAGCATGATTACCCCGTCGATTACTTCACCGAGATTATGAGGCGGGATATTGGTCGCCATTCCCACCGCGATGCCGGCGGAACCATTGACCAATAAATTAGGGATCCTGGAAGGCAGAACAGTCGGCTCTTCGGTTTTTTCGTCATAGTTGGGAATGAAGCTGACTGTTTCTTTTTCAATATCGGAGAGCATTTCTGTCGCAATCTTAGACAGCCTCGCTTCCGTATAACGCATTGCCGCCGCCGAGTCCCCGTCGACGGACCCAAAGTTGCCATGTCCGTCCACCATTGGATAACGGGCGGCAAAATCCTGCGCCATACGCACCAAAGCGTCGTATACAGCCAGATCCCCGTGAGGGTGATATTTCCCCAGCACATCCCCGACGATAAACGCTGATTTACGGTACGGCTTTTCAGGCGAAAGACCAAGATTGTGCATCGCGTAAAGAATACGGCGGTGAACCGGTTTCAAACCGTCGCGCACATCAGGAAGCGCTCTTCCGACTACGACGCTCATAGCATAATCCAGGTAGGAATGCTTCATCTCTTCGTTAATATTTACCGGGATCACTTTTCCTGTTAATGACGGCAAAACCTCTCACCTCTACCTATTTTCTTCGACGTAGGAATTATACCAAAATAAACTAACTAATGCAATTTACCGGGGTAATCAGTTCAGATAATATGGTAAACTTTACAGCCGGATCTTTCGTGGTTTTAAAACCAAGGTTAATAACTCATCTTTACCTTTTTAACTGACCCGTTCGCCGTAAAATTTACATTCTCATTTTTCACACAAATGATTATGGATTAATTTAAGTTTTTCTCCTCCTTATATTCAATGTGCCGGATATTTTTCACACAATCAAGACACACCACCTCAAATCATTTTGTAATGTTGTTTTTTTTACCAACGGCCTTTCCACACAAAAGATATAATTTCTGCCATAACTTTTGTATCACTGCCTGCGGCCATTTTCTCGAAATTATAACAATTTTAGTTTCACTCAAATGAATGCACCTCCGCTAATATATTTTTTAGGGCCCTCTAATCAAGCTGGCCAAGCTGCGTTCAAAAATTGAAAGTGTAATAACTGATCCCCACTTAAAATAACCGGCTGTTGAATTAACTTTGATAATAACCTGTTCGTGTAAAAATGTTTTTATTTCATCAAGCACTACCGGCGCAGTCGCATATATGTCTTGTATGATATGATCTGATCTTTCAACCAGCGCGCCGGATAAAAAAGCTATTGACAGCAATAAGGCAGTGAAAAAAATTGTTTTAATTTTATTAAATCCCACTGACTTATATTTTAGAACAGTCCTCATTATTCTTACCCCCTTTGCACTTGTTTGTGATTTATATGCTACCATATTTTAGCAAACCTAATATTTAGCTATATTTGGTCAATAATTACCAATACAATAATTTAGCTCCTTTTTACTTCTGTTTTTATATATACAACTTTGTCGTTGACGCCCCTTGAGCATATAATACGGCTCATGTTCGGCGTTTAATGTCCTAAGCAATAATCTACTATTATCTATAAAATTCAAAACCCCCGCCGTTATTCCAGGCAGGGGCTCACTACAAAGATATTCACTTTTAAAACTATCGGTTTACACAAAAAATGAAACTCAAGCTAAGGAGCCCATAGCTCCTTTTCAAACTAGCGTTTCATTAAAAATGAATTTGTTGGTGTAATAGATAAAATATTATTAATTCTTTTTAATAAAACAATATTACTCAAAAAGCCCTGAACCTTGAATACCTCCAAAACGCTATAAGGCAATATCGGCAAAAGCAACGATTAAGCGACTAAGTATTTATTCTTATCAACGAGTTACATTTGCCGGCCAATCATTGGCTGTAGACAGGACGAGCTAAAAGCTTCAAGCCATTCAAATAGTGGTATATCCGGAGCAAGGCATACCCCAAGAAACTGGACAAGTTGTATCTTCAAGAATAGTTACATATCTTCTGTGTATTGAACTCTATTAATGTCTGAATTAGAGCCGATAGGTGAGGTTGGCTTCTGCTCTAACCACCGCAACAGCAAGTTCAACATCCATTTTTTATTCTATCCTGAAAATTAACTACCGTAACGAATTGTAAAAAACAATAACAAACCAACCCAACTTCATAATAAAAAAATACGAAATCAGGAAACAGAAGGATGAAGGTATAAAACAAAAAACTAAGCTACTGATTCAACGGTGACCTTGTACCCAAGGGATTCCAGTTTCTTAATGGACTGTCTGATGACAGTGTCACGCTTACGTTCTTCATAATAAGTTGGACCAAGCTCAATATAAGGTTGCTTTCGCTTAACAATGTAGTAGGCAATGGTTAGAATACTATGGGCAACTGCAACAGCGGCACGGTTCTTTCCACGTCTTGCAGCAAGACGGTGATACTGACTGGACAAATAGGTATTCTTAGTTCGGCCAGCAGCCCTGGCTGCTTCTACCAGCGCACTTCTCAGTTCCTTGTTACCCTTGCGCGTTCGTCCCGACTTTCGTTTTCCGGCGCTTTCATTGTTTCCTGGAGACAACCCTGCCCACGAACACATATGAGCAGCGGAAGGGAATTGGTCCATATCGGTTCCTATTTCGGCTAAAATTTGCTCAGCCGTGCGCCGACCCACTCCGGGAATGGTATCCAGCAACTCCAGGTCTTCGTCAAAAGGGAGCATTCGCTCCTTAATCTCTTCGTCTAGTTGTTTGATTTCGTCTGCCAGAAAGTCGATGTGACGCAGTTGGGTTTTAAGCATTAGCTTTTGGTGGTGCCCGATTAGACCATTAAGTGCCCGCTGCAATTCTGGCTTCTTATTCTTGAGTCTGCGCTGAGCCAACAAGGAATGTAACTGCCTTGCAAGAGGCCGTGACGGAGCAAACCGGCAATCCATTCAGCATCTTTAACATCGGTTTTGCGCCCAGGGACATTTTTCATATGCTTGGCATTGACCACCAAAGCCTGGATGTCTTCCAGTTCCAACAGGTTGAAAATGGGCTTCCAAAACGAACCGGTGCTTTCCATTGCCACATGAGTACAACCTTTGTCTTTTATCCAGTCCACCATGGAAATGAGGTCATCCGTCATCGTTGAAAATGTGCGAATCTCTTTTCCCTCAGGAATAATAACACAGGCTACAACAGTCTTTTTGTGAACGTCAAGGCCGCAGCAGTGGCTGTATACGACTTCCATCTATTGCTCCTTCTACGGCAATTAAATTGAAGGGCTGGTGCAACAACCATCAATGATTATTCTATCCTGCGTGCTTCCCGGATGGGAGCAACAATCTGTGGTGCACCTGGTCGTTGGGGTCTGTCTATTTAACGGGCTCGTGGCACCAAGAAAACACGACCTCCCTTCGCCAGCCGTAAAGAAAAAGATTCTATGCGGCTCTATTTTCATCCTTCTGCTGGTGCTGCGTTAGCAGCATGTTTGTCTCTTTAGAAAAAATAAATATAATACACTTGTTAGTTGTTAATAAAAAATTATGGTTATAATTACCGTAAAATATTAACTGTTATCTTATTAAGAATCCTCAAGAACCACGTAGAAATATCTCCTGAAATTATTGCGATGTCCTGGTTTAGCCAATCTTCGGCATTGACATATTGCGGGGAAATACCGTAAGGAAACGTAAGCACTATTTTGGGTTTTTGATCGTTCATTTTCCAAATTGATTCAAAATCTTTCAAGTAACCTATAGCCTTGTACAAGCTGTCGCTGCTATAGCTGGATTCGGGTTCGGTGTTTTTAACTTCTACAATTAATCGAATCTCTTTAGAATTCTCGCGAACTTTAATTCGGACAGCAACATCAGGTCTTCTGGACGTACCAGACAAGCCATTGTAAAGATTTAAAAGAGTTTTATATAGGCTTCCAGTCACACCTACATCGAATAGGTTTTCAGGTGAACGGTTGAAACTAACTTCTCCAACCCAATTGTCACCCTCAATTATCGCCACTAGACGTGAACCATCTCTTCGCACGAGACCAAATCTTGATTTTTTAGTAAGAGCGGATCTACTAAAGACAAATTCTTCAACGGAATTAATGACGCTAACCAAAACGAATAACTCGAAAAGATAGTCTGTATTTCTTTTCAATAACGGTGCAAGCCAGCCAACAGCCAACATTTCCTTTATAGCTTTCAGGTCTCTTTGAAGTATGGCCTTCTCGTACTCGACCCATAACTCATGTAGACGAGCATACAATTTACGCCGATTGCGGGAGGTTTGCGCGATCATTCTAGCCGTGGCTTCCGTTGTCGTTGTAATGTTTTTCAAATATGTAGAAGAGAGCATTTCTTCGCATGAAACTAATATCTCGGACAGCAAACGTATGTCTTCGGTCTCTCGCCCGCGATATGACCTCGCCTTATTGAAGACTTCTTCGACGTATAACTTGAGTAACATATTTTCCGGGGTGTTCGGTGTTTTAGAAGGGCAGTCAAGCACGAATACTTGATTGTCACGGCGCCACCTTCGTTCGATAATTGTCCTTTCCCATAAAATTCGCCCCCTAGGCTTCCTGTCACGTAATAGACGTGATTCTCTGGCTCGGGTCAGCGAAGAAAGTTTTCCAGGCGCCTCCTCGACGAGAAACTGTTGTGCTCCTTCAGTTCGCGAGATATGGTATAAAAGGGCTAACCATTCAATGTCGTTAGGAGACAAGGTTAGGGCCTGGAGAAAGTCTAATATTTCGTTTTCGTTTCCGGGCAAGTTCTTCCATAAGGAATCGAGACGAGCAAACAAGTACCGCTTTACTTCAGATTCCCAATGCTCCGGCGTATATACAAAACTCCTACTCATTTTACCTCGTTTCACCCGCGGGAATGGCCCCAGTCCAAGAACTTAAGCTTCGGTCTAGCTTATCTCTATCATTTGGTTGTTCAATATTTAGAGCGTCAGCAAGTTTTTCAAAGAGAAATTTATGTTCTTTCCGCTGTGATTCGAACTGTGGAAATAAGAACATTTCCACAGCTTCTAACGTTAAAAATCTGGCGTCATTAACCTCATTTGCCTCAAAATGTATTCTGGTTTTCAAATAATTTATAACGTCCAGAGGAATTGACGCGCCTACAGGTTTGTTGATGGCGTGTAAGCCTGTAGTTTCGTCCGCGAACACCCGTAGCAGTAACTCTGTAATTTGTACCCACAAGGTGTTATCCTCAGGTTGAGAAGCACCTTCCGCTGCAGACAAGGTTATTGTGCTATTAATAATATCCCTACATTCTTCTGGCGAGGGCGCAGGAACCTCTACGAACGCGAATCGTCTCATGAATGCGTAAGACAATTGGTAAAGGGCCGCCTTGTCGAACGTATTCATGGTTCCCATAATTCTCCAATCATCCTTTTTCTCATAGACCACATATTCCTCTTCTTCGTAATCTTTGTCATTTTCAACTTTGAGAACTATTTTCTTTGTACGCCCAATGGGATCTCCCGCATCGTTATATTCTTGGAAGCTTTGGGGCAAAACCACATCCTTACCCGCGAGGAAGGTAAACAGCTCTCCGAATGCTTTGTCAACATCAGACCGGTTAATTTCGTCTATGATGAGCCACTCGTTGTCACTTAATGCACGCGTGACTAAGCCGGGAGAAAAAGTTAATCTTTCAGGTCGTTTCAGGTCCGGCATGTACCCACCTATGACTTCGTGCGTAGTCCAGTCGGAAGTTGCGGTATAAAGCTTATAAGAGTTTCCTTTACACCTCTCAGCAATGCGTTTAGCCAAAGTCGTTTTTCCCGTTCCGGGGGGTCCGATTAATATGAGGTGACTTCCACTTTGCAACGCCGCCAATATACGACGAATGACCTCTACGTTAAATGGCGGATTTCCAACTACGTCATCTGGGTTCGGCCATTCTACGTCAGTATCATTAGTTTCTTCTTGGACATCTTCTATTTCAACATTGTTCATAAGAGATCCGAGGTCAACTAGCATCTCATTTTCGGCATTGTCCGCAATAGACCTGAAATCTACAACTGGCATTTCGTTAGTTAACAGGCCTTCCTCCCTCCAGTCATGCTGGCTTGCGGTCGAATTCTCTATTAAATATTCACTTAATTCTTCAGTCAAAAACTCGCCGAGAGCCAAAAGAAGACCCGTTGAAAAGTTGGAAGAAACATGTGGGCTTAAATCACGGAATCTTAATAAGTACACAATTAACGGAAAAAAATCATTTCCACATTCACGAATTTCCATAAATTTTAAAAGGTTAGATTTCCAATTCGGATGCTTCCCTGCACTCCACTTATCAGGACCAACACCCAAAATCATAATTGGAGCCGGGCGGCTACTAGGATATGGTATCGGGCTGGCCGCGACAGAAGCTTTTTTTAAAGGTTGTGTCAAGAAATTGCTACTAAAAGCCTTACTTAAAAAGCTCCTAGCATTTTCCCCATCGACATGTGTGACGCCAAATTCCCTCACTACTAAATCTTTGTCTTCTTGTCTAAGAGATGGCATGAACAGATCTACGTATTTGGCGGTCATAATTTTTCGTGGTGTAATTCGCCCATCTCTCGAACGTTTCGGGTGTAGGTCTACTACCGAATTTCCAACTATTTTCTGAGTTATGTCCAAAGAAAAAAAAGCACCGAAAGCCGTTGTCCGTTCAAGATTCGTCTTTCCATATCTTTGCTCTTCTCTAAGATTTAAAGACTTAAAGTTATTTAATATGGTTTCGCTGGAAAAATATAAAAGAGTCATTAAGCTTCACCTACAACTTCGAAATTTAGTTCCAGATTCTCATAACGGATTAACTCTTTAACGTTTCTTTTTTCTGGCGGGTAGTCAAATAATATCTCGGGGTCTCCAGGCCTAATTGGCTTCTTATTTAAATTCAATTTTGAATATTGTATAAGAGGCGCTCCAATCATTTCTTGGCGACCCTCTAAAATATGTAAAAACATATCGGCAAACGCTTTAGCTAGCCTTGGCGCAACAGCATTGCCTATCATCTCGTAGATTGCTTTCACACTGCTACCTCGGAATACAAATGTATCCGGAAAAGACTGTATTCTTGCAATCTCACGTGCCGATAGCACACGGTCTTCGATGGGATGCCAGACGCCGGCGTTTTCCGGCTTAAATGCTGCAGTAACTGTTCCAGCCACTTCGTTTCGCGCAAACCTTCTGTAAAAATTTGGCCAACGATATTTTCTCATGTTGTCCCTAATCCTTTTTAGCCGATCCGGCAACAAGTCGTATGGAATGTCCTTCCAAGATCCACCTTCTGGAACTAGGCTTCCAAGATACACCGCTTGGGGGTTTAGTTTTAAAAGATCATTTTGGTTTGGGGTTTCAGGTGAAACATTAAGGCAAGACCCCAGGGTCAAATCCGCTCCGATTACAGGCGAGGGGAAACGGAAATCTCGTTCTTTGAAGTTTTTCGCTACAGCTACAATGATTATTCTTAGTCTGTTTTGCGGAACTCCGTAGCTTGCCGCGTTAACCAGTTTAAAATGCACCTCATAACCGCTGTCAGTTAAACTGGAGCAGATATCCTCGATAAGTCTAACGCCGTTTTGATTTCGTATGGTTAACAATCCACGCACGTTTTCAAACATCACTATCTTTGGTCGCAATACGTCAACGTACCGGAGGCATACTTCGAAGAGCCGCCCCCTAGAGTCGTTAACACCTAATCTCTTCCCAGCGTTCGAAAACGGCTGGCACGGGAATCCAGCTGTCAGCACGTCCAGGCCATCTATTTCTGGTATGTTAAACGTAAAAATGTCACCTTCGTTGATCTTTCCGATGTTTTGGCGATAAGTTAAGCAAGCATCCGGATTAATGTCGTTAGCCCATACGATGTCGAAGCCAGCTTGGACAAATCCGAGGTCAAGACCTCCACAACCACTGAACATACTAAGAACCGTTGGTTTCTTTTTTAATATCCGATTTGTTAAACACCGAACCATTTTTTTTAGTTCTCCTCTCACAAAATGAAATATATGTGCTACTATTTTGATTAGGTACTGTTAGGTGGTGAGTAAGATAAGATGCTAGATTTACCAAAAAAACGCGCGTTTCAGGTCAGACTTCGAAAATGGTGGCAAAAAAGCAAACGAGATTTCCCGTGGAGAAAAACGCTAAACTCTTATGAGGTCATTTTGTCGGAACTACTTCTGCAAAAGACTGCAGCTTACAAAGCAGTCCACGCATATCGCGTCATGATAGAAAAATAACCCACAGCACAGGCTTTAGCAGATGCTCAAACAGACGATATAGAAAAAATAATATATCCCTTGGGTTTGGTAAAAAGAGCTAAACTTATTAAAGAATTCGCTAGAGTTTTAGTTGCAGAATATGGCGGTAAACCGCCGACTGACAAGAAGGCCATCCTAAATTTACCTGGAGTTGGCCCGTACACAGCCTCCGCCGTTCTATGTTTCGCGTACGGCAAGAGAGAAGCGATTTTAGACACTAATGTAGAAAGAATTTTGTCCAGATTCTTCGGAATATCTCATGGCCTTACAGGTACACGCAGATATTCCGTGCTTTGGGAAGCTTCGCGAAAACTTTTGCCAAAAAAGAATTTTCGCGAGTTTAACTGGGCTCTTTTAGACTTTGCCGCCCTCGTTTGTACTTTTAGTAAACCGAAATGCCTTCGTTGCCCGATGAAAAACCTTTGCGCATTCATTGAAATCAATAAAAGTCAGATTTCATAAAACGTGGAACAGTTTCTCCTCTTGATTTTATCAGCGGCTTAACGTATACTAGAAAGCTCTTGCTTAAGAGAAAGGATTCTGCCCAACAAAGATTTTTTTGGTTCATCTTCATCACCGAGAACTAGTTTTGAAAGATGGAAATAATCTTTTTTAGACATAGCTGAAATGTGAGCATTTTTATTTCTAAAGCTGCTGACTTTTATAATATTTTTGGGCAATTCACACATAAGGAATTCAACCATTTCGGGCGTTAGCCCGACAGCGTCAAAGTCATCGTTTACGCCATTGTGATCGCCAAACAGTAATATATGTGCGATTTCGCCCAACATGACGCCTCCTAACTGTGGCGATCCCGACTTTTCTCGCCTATTTAAGTTAACTTTGCGTCCCTTTGCATTCGTGAATATGTTAACTTCCTCCGAGTGATGTCTTAAAGTGACCCACGGATCGTCGTTAACTATGTTTCGACTTCTTCGCAGGTGACAAATTATTGACGCGTTTAATTCTCTCTCTATAGCTTTCCAAACGCCACTTCCCGGAAGCGAATAGTCAAACTCCTTGATTAAATTTTTCGAAGCAAAGATCTCGACATTCTTCGACGACACCAAAAATTTTTTTGTTTCTTCGTCCATCACATTTCCTAAGTCTTCTACTATGCTAGGCAAGATAATACCGTTATCAGGAAGTCTTTGAGTAGATTCGAATAGTGACTAGTTTTCATTGAGCAATTTCTCTTCAAATTCTTCTATAGCCCTTTCAAATTGCAGGTCTCCTAAATTTTCTAGGGCTTTAGACAATAATTCTTCTCTCCAACGTTGAGTTTTTTCCGTTCCGCCGAAGAAAATTTTAATACTGTCATCGACAGCTTTCTGGTTTTCTTTCTTAACATACACGTCATGAAAAAAATTTATTTCAGTGATTGAGCGACTTAAACATATAACCTGAGCACGTGGCGTCAATCCCTTATTACGGCTAGAAAAAGTGTAGTTATTATAACCGGATAAAGGAGTCCACGGCTGGGTAATCTTACCCCTAATATTTTTTAAATCATAATTTAGTTCGCTATCCAAGAGTTGACTGTTTGAGTTTTTAATACAGTTTAACGGAACGACGAGTACTTCATTTGGTTGGTCAGTTAAAAACAAACAAAGCCAAATATCTTCATTCTCTCTCAGATGAGTTGGTACAATGCTCGCAATACTCTCTTCTCCTTCGATTCCTTTAATATCAGAAAGCGCACTTTTTAATTGAAAAAATTTTAACAGGAGATTAGCAATTTCACTTTTTTGCTTCTTGTAAAGTAGCACTCCTGCTATTGGCCATTTGTCTATTACGTTTGTCACACTTAAAAACACCTCTTTGGGTTGCCGTTAGGATGACGCCTAAAGCTTCTAAACTTTTTCCGGCATAAAGTCTTTTATATAATTATAGAACATATGTTCGTTTATGGGAAGGGGTTTTTATTATTAATTTTAGTTTTTATTTAATTACCGGTAAAAAGTAGAGCATTCCTTAGATCTATCCTACCGCAAGTAAAAAAATCCTCTCTGACTACTATTTATCTCATATCAATTAACGAGGCCTCTATAGGTCTAACGCCAAATGTACTATCTTACCCAGAAGGCGAACCCGTTCAATATTTAAAAACTCCTCTTCTCCGTTAAAAATAAAACACAAATGAAGTTCACCGTTTAATTCTGTCACTTCACCGACCCAAATCCAGTCGTCACAGAGCAAAAAAGCCGCTAAATCACCCTTACACACTTTACTCGTCTTATACACAAGAAGTCGAGTACCGCGTTTTATCCATCTGCAGCCCTCTACATTTGCTACCCATATGTATTGACCCTTGGACAAATTAGCTCCTGCAGCAACGACCGCTCCAAGTGATTCTAAAGTATAACTAACATCATCAGAATTAATTCTATTTTGATACATTGGTATGTAAACAAATTCCCGTGGCCTGCCATAGACTCGACCCCATTTTATCAAATCGTCAATTTCAATTAATGACTCGAGCAAATCCTCAATATTTATACCCAAAGACTCTGCGAGGGTACGAATTTTTTTTGCCCTAGGAACTCTGCTATCGTTTTCATATCGACTTATTTCATATTTTGATACCCCTATTTTTATTCCGAGCTCCGTTTGAGTGAGCTTTTTTTCTTCGCGGGCTTTTCTAATTATTGTTCCTAACGTCATTTAATTACCGCCCAAGTTGACAATTAGTCAAATAACTAATTGTCAACTTTAATTATATAAAAAATCTTTGGTGATCTTAAATTTTTGTAATCATTAAGTCAACAATACATCTACAGAAATCTAATATTCTTCTATTAAATTTTAACATTACTACCACAACAAATCAATACTGTCAAGTATTAATAAGGTGGAATAATACTTATACATGTTGTTTTTATTTAAATTTCAATATCTTAAAAAATAAAGCTTAATTTTTTATATAATTTTTGAATAAAAATCCCGCTTAAGTGGATTAAAAGATAACAAAGATATTATATCGATAATTCTTAATTTTTTCAGGTCTTTCTTAAAATTTTCATTCAACCTTATTTTAATTAAATAAAACCCCTGCGTACATGCAGGGGTCTCACTTCTAAGAGATATTCACTTTTGGAACAACACCTTATATATCCAAGTTTCTTACATCCAAAGCGTTTTCCAGGATAAAGTCACGCCGCGGCTCCACACGGTCGCCCATCAGCATTGAGAAAACGGCGTCCGCCTCTATCGCGTCCGTCATGTCTACCTGCAACACTGTCCGTGTATCCGGGTCCATGGTAGTGTCCCATAATTGCCCGGCATCCATTTCGCCAAGACCTTTATATCTTTGAATATTCACTCCGTCCCGGCCGATTTGTTCCAACAACTTTTCCAATTCAGCGTCATTATAAACGTAAACGTCTTTTTTACCTTTTTTAACTCTGTACAGTGGAGGCTGGGCGATAAAAACGTAACCGGCTTCAATCAACGGCCTCATGTAGCGGTAAAAGAAAGTGAGCAATAGCGTTCTGATATGCGCCCCGTCAACATCCGCGTCAGACATCAGAATCAATTTGTGGTACCTGGCCTTGCTGATATCAAAATCTTCCCCTACACCGGTACCGAGAGCGGTAATCATCGCCCTGATTTCTTCGTTGGCCAGGATTTTGTCCAGACGCGCTTTCTCCACATTTAAAATTTTACCCCTTAAAGGGAGGATCGCCTGGAAGCGCCTGTCCCGCCCTTGCTTAGCCGAACCGCCCGCGGAGTCCCCCTCGACAAGATATAATTCTGAAATAGACGGGTCCTTATCAGAACAGTCGGCTAGCTTACCCGGCAGGGTGGAGCTTTCCAGAGCGGTTTTTCGCCTGGTCAATTCTCTCGCTTTCCGGGCCGCTTCCCTGGCTCTTGAAGAGTTAATCGCTTTTTCCAGAATCCGCTTGCTGATCTGAGGGTTTTCCTCAAGAAAAGCGCTTAATCCTTCGGCAACTACTTGATCTACAGTACTTCTTACTTCGCTGTTACCCAATTTGGTTTTAGTTTGTCCCTCAAACTGCGGCTCCGGCACCTTTACACTGATTACCGCCGTGAGACCTTCCCTGATATCCTCCCCCGACAGGTTGCTGTTACCGTTTTTTAGGACATTATATTTACGGCCATAGTCATTAACCACCCTGGTCAACGAAGCTTTAAATCCCGCTTCATGTGTTCCGCCGTCGATGGTGTTGATATTGTTAGCATAAGAAAGAATATTTTCCGTATATGAATCTGTATATTGCAAAGATATTTCTACGAGTATATCATCTTTCTGTATTTGAAAATAAATTGGCTGAGTATGCAACGGGGTTTTATTTTTATTTAGATACTTGACAAAATCAATGATACCGCCGTCATGCTGGAAAATTACTTCTTGTTCGGTACGTTTATCTGTCAGTATTATCTTAATTCCCTTGTTTAAGAAAGAGAGTTCTCTTAAACGCTGGCAAAGGGTATCGTAACTATATTCAAGCTCTTCAAAAATATCGGGGTCAGGTTTAAAAGTAACTTTTGTTCCATCGACTTCACTTTGCCCGATTATTTCCAATTCTGTTACAGGTACGCCACGTTCATACTTCTGCCAGTAAATATTTCCTTCTCTTCTTACTTCAACTTCCAGCCACTCGGAAAGGGCGTTCACCACGGAAACCCCTACGCCGTGCAACCCACCTGATACTTTGTAGCCTCCCCCGCCAAATTTACCGCCGGCATGCAGCATTGTCAACGCTACCTCAACCGCGGGACGGCCAACTTTCGGTTGTATGCCAACCGGTATCCCCCGGCCATTATCAATAACAGTTACCGAGTTGTCATCGTTGATAATGACTTCTATCCGGTCGCAATAACCTGCCATCGCCTCGTCAATACTGTTATCCACAACCTCGTATACCAGATGGTGAAGACCTCTGGCACTGGTGCTCCCAATATACATGCCGGGCCGGCGCCGTACGGCCTCAAGTCCCTCCAGGACTTGAATTTCTTCAGCTCCATACCCGTTGTTATTGTCATGTCCATTCAATGCCAGAACAACTCCTTTATTAGACTAAAACCAAATAATATTATAACACGCGGGCGCTTAACCCTCAAGTTGCATCCAAAAAGGACATATTTTGGGCGTATTTGAACCAATAGATTCATTCCTACAAATGATCACTCATCAATAATACTGTCTGACCTTTTCTTCAACGTTGTACATGAGATAGGTGAAAAATAAATTTTATCCGTGGTAATTATGTAGGATTTTTCTTTGTTATTTCCAGATACATGTTCTATGAAGCCTTCATCTTGAGCAATTTCAAGAAATTCTTTGGTGATTGCTGACGACTTCGTATTTATTTCCAAGATAGCAATAATATCTTTCTTTGGCACTACCACGTCAGCTCCAATATGTAAGAACATAATAAAGCCTCCTTTATTTAATTAATTATTTTTCCCTCACGAACAATAAAAAGCTTTTTATTAAGATTATGTCCCGTACCTATATCTTTAACTATATTAGACGTAATGAAAGTCTGTACGTTATCCTTAATTTTACAAAATAAAGCATTTTGTCTGGCATGATCCAGTTCAAACAACACATCATCAAGCAGCAAAATTGGATATTCGCCAATTTCATTATTCCACATTTGAATTTGCGCTAATTTTAAAACCAACACTATCGTGCGTTGCTGTCCCTGAGATCCGTATACCTTAGCTTCTTTCTTGTTAATTAAAAAAACAAGATCATCCCGGTGCGGCCCGATTAATGACTGCCCACGCGCGATCTCCTCGTTTTTCACAGCTGACAGCTCAACATTAAAATGATTAATAATTTCTTGCTCGCTTGTTATGTTATCGATCCTTAAAGAAGAGAGGTACCGTATACCAATCTCTTCCACTCCCCCTGTTAACTCCCGGTAAATATTTTTTATAACAGGGTTTACTTTTTTTAATAAGGCTATTCTTAGAAAAATTATTTTCGATCCGTATTGGCAAAATTGTTCGTTCCAGGTTTGCAGTGATTCACTATCGCATTTCTTGTCCCTGATCTCACGCAGCAAATTATTACGTTGGGTCAGAACCCGCTGGTAACGGATCAGGTAATGTCCATACTGGTGATTTAAAGGGCCAATTTCCAAATCTAAAAAACGTCGTCTTTCCTGCGGCGATCCTTTGACAATAACCAGGTCGTCCGGCGTAAACAATACTACGCCCGGCCATCCAAGAGGATAACCGCGGGCTAACGCGCCATTAACCTTTATTTTTTTCTGTCCGGGTGTCAGCAATATTTTTAAATCCAATTCACGCCCGGCGGATTCAAATAAACAGCTTATTAATGAAAAATCACACTGCCAGTTAATTATCTCGCTTTCTTTTATTGTACGAAATGACTTGCCCGTACAAGCCAAATAAATCGATTCCAAAATATTTGTTTTTCCTTGCGCGTTGTCTCCGTTTAAAACATTTAGAGAAAAGCCGGGTTCTATATTCCCGTGGAGGTAATTACGAAAATTTGTCAACTCCAATCGCTGAAGGCGCAAGAGTTTAACACTCCTCAGTTCACAGTTATTCAATAGATATAAGTCACCATTATCAGGTTATTTCAATATTACGGAATGCTTACCTTAGGGTCATTCTGTCATTCCTCTTTTATACGCACGGGCAGGAGTAAAGAAAAATATCCTTCATCACCAACCGGCCTAAATATTCCCGGACTGAGCGGACCGGCAAATTCAATGTCAATTTCTTCATTCCCGATCGCTTTTAATAATTCACTTAAATAATAGGCGTTGAAAGCAACTTGCATTGGTTCACCTTCATAATAAGCTGGAATTTCTTCATAAACCCGCCCGGCTACTGCATTAGCTGAAATAACCAAAATATTATCTTGTATATCAAGTTTGATCGCAGATGAGCCCTCTGTTGCCAGTAAAGCGGCTCTTTCCGTTGCTTCTGACAATTCCCTTGTTTTTAAACGAACCTTCGCCACCAACTCTTTTGGAATTACTTGGCGATAGTGAGGGAATTTTCCGTTAATTAAACGTGAAATAAAAGATAAGTTTTCACTGGAGAAAAGAACTTGATTTTCTGTGATCTTAACTTGAACTGACTGCTCCGGTCTACCGATAATTCTACTTAACTCATTTAAAGTTTTACCTGGAACAATTACAGTTATATCAGAGCTATTGTAGTTATCCAGATCGACCTTACGCCAAGCTAGGCGATGTGTATCAGTAGCCACCATCTGCATTTGTCCGTTTTTTACTTCAAGCATGACACCTGTGAATACCGGCCTGTTTTCATCTGTGCCAACAGCAAAAATAATTTGTCTTATAGCATCCCTGAAAATATTTTCCTTAATATCAAAATTATTATCACACGAAGGTAATGACACGTCAGGAAATTCCTCTACCGGAAAGCCGTTGATATTAGTTTCTGACTCGCCGTATTTAATGGTCATGCTTCCCGTTGCAGGATCTGAATTAAAAAGAATTGGGATATCTGGCAATCGCCTGATTAGCTCAGAGATGTATTTAGCTGGTAAGACCGCCGAACCTTGTTCAAAAACACTAGCTTTAACAGAACATTTGATTCCCACTTCCAAGTCTGTGGCTGTCGTAATAAGCAGATCATCTTGTGTCTCAAATTTGATTCCTGAAAGGATTGGCAAGGGGCTTTTTAATGACACGGCGCGTTGAGCTGTCTGGACAGCGAATAAAAGGTCTTCCTTGCTGCTGATTAAACGCATTTTTCCACTCCTGATTAATATTAATAATATAAAATTAACATTATTTATTTTTAAATAATAGTAGTAGGAGTTGTTATTATGTGGATATGTAGGTTCCATGAAGGCGCTTCTAGAAAAAAAGCTGTTTAAAAAAAAAGATAACTTTGAGAGAAAATTTATTACCGAAAAAATTTATCCACAGTATACAATAAAATAACAGATTTATTTATCAACTGTTTTTTATTTGTTTAATTAATTCAGTGATAATGTTCTGTAAAGTGTAATCCTCTTGTAACTTATTGCTTATTTTATTACATGCGTGCAGTACGGTAGTATGATCGCGGCCTCCAAAAAATTCGCCTATTTTAGGCAAGGACAAGTCGGTTAGTTCTTTAGTCAGATACATGGCTATTTGGCGGGGATAAGATATAGCGCTGGTTCTTCGCTTAGCCTTAAAATCTTCCTGGCGAAGACTATAATATTTGGAAACAACTTGTTGAATTAATTCCACTGTTATTTCAGTGGGTTTTTCGGGAGGCAGTATATCTTTGAGCACTTTTGCCGCCAGTTCCGGGCTTATTTCTTCGTTATATAAAGAAGCGTAAGCGACTACTCTGATTAACGCTCCCTCAAGGACACGAATATTGGATTGAATCTTGTCCGCTATATAAGAAATAGTGTCGTCTGGTACATGCAGGTTTTCTAATTGACCTTTTTTTCTTAAAATGGCAATACGGGTCTCCAGATCGGGGGCTTGAATATCAGTTATTAAACCCCATTCGAAGCGGGAGCGGAGACGATCTTCCAGGGTTGGTATTTCTTTCGGCGGGCGGTCACTAGATATGATAATTTGTCTGTTGTCTTCATAGAGAGAGTTGAATGTGTGGAAAAATTCTTCTTGCGTGCTTTCTTTTCCAGCTAAAAATTGTATATCGTCAACAAGCAGGATATCCATACTGCGGTATTTATTTCTAAAATCGTTTGTGTTATAATCTCTAATGGAATTAATTAATTCATTTGTAAATTTTTCGGATGTTACATAAGAAACTTTCATTCTATTATGATTTTCTAGAATAAACCAGCCGATAGCCTGCATTAAATGAGTTTTGCCAAGTCCGGCGCCACCATATATGAATAAAGGGTTATAGGCTTTTGAAGGCGATTCAGCCACTGCGAGACAAGCGGCATGAGCAAAACGGTTGCCGTTGCCAATGACAAAATTTTTAAAACTATACTTTGGGTTAAAATGTGTTGAAGATAATTCATCAATATTTTTATCGTTTTGTTTTTTATTGGAGGAATTTATGTCGAAAATTTCACTGGATATAAGAAACTTCACATCAATATCTTTATTTAAGATACTTTGAAAAACTTCTTTAATCAAAGGAGCATACCGGTCTTTGAGCCAATCGCGTGTAAAATAACTGGGGGCTTCAATAATAATTGTATTTTCATGGCATCCAAGCGGTTTAAGTGATTTAAGCAAAGTCTCAAAGGAATACTTGTTTATTTTTTTTTGCAGTATTTTTAGTGATTGATCCCAAAGATCTTGGACTTCACTTTTAATCATAATTAACTCCTGGTTACCTCCATAAAGAAAAATTATATATTAAAATTAAAGAAAGAAAATTAAACCCCAAAAATTCTCTCCCTGTTTTGAAGAGACCTTTTGAAGGTTTAAATAAGATACTTTTAAATGTAATATATACTTGATAAATAATTATTGTATTTTTCAATGACTTATTTATCATACCAAAATTTACTTTATTTAGTCAATATATATTTTTTCTAGGCTTTTCTCTCTTTATAGTAATTCTTGACGTTGAAAGGTCATTACTATATAATTGGTAGTGTGTGCCTAATTATAACGGCATTTTGCTTTTTTATCCAATTAAAAAAGGGGGTGTAATAGCATGAAACGTACTTACCAGCCGAAGTCGCGCAAGCACAAAAAGCTACATGGATTTATTAAGAGAATGGCTACCCGATCTGGAAGAAATGTTTTGAAAAGAAGGAGATTTAAAGGGAGAAAGAGATTATCTGCGTAAGGCCGCTGCATATCAAAGTGGCCTTTCTAGCTATCATAGTATTTAAGAGTATAGTTGGTGTTTATAATTGGATATATTAGATAGCAGGAGAATTAATGGCTGTTTTTAATAAAATACAAAAAAATAAGGATTATAAGAAAGTATATAATTATGGAAAATCAGTGGCTGACCGTTATCTAGTTTTATTTTTTTTGGTTAATAATTTGGAAACCAGCCGGTTTGGCTTTACAGTGAGTAAAAAAATTGGAAATGCGATTAAGAGAAACAGGGTAAGACGATTGTTCAAGGAAGCCTGCCGTTTAAATTTAAATAGATTTCCAATTGGCTTTGATTATGTTTTACTGGCGCGTAATGCTATAGTGGGACAAAAGTATCAACAGGTTGAAGAAAGTTTGTTGAAACTGTTGAGAAATATTAATTCTTGCAGAGGGTAAGCATGAGGAAATTGTTAATTCTGTTGATTCGTTTTTATCAAGTGGTTATATCGCCTCTAAAAATGCCTACCTGCCGTTTTTACCCGACTTGCTCACATTATGCTTTGCAAGCTGTGCAAAAGTATGGAATAATTAAAGGCTCCTTTATGGCAGTTAAAAGAATTATGAAATGTCATCCTTTTCATCCTGGTGGATATGATCCGGTATAAGTTGGGCTTGGTTGTATAAAATCATGCTAGTGCTGATGAAAGGTAAACGGGCATTATTAGGGAGGCATGGGGATTGGAAATATTTAATTCTTTAATTGCTGGTATGACTTATTTGCTGAATTGGCTATATCAGTTGACTGGACAGATTGGTATACCCAATTATGGTTTGGCAATTATTTTATTAACTATTATTGTTAAAATGGCTCTTTATCCTTTAACGCAGAAGCAGATGAAATCAATGGTGGTAATGCAAAGGCTGCAGCCGAAGGTAAAAGAGATACAGGAAAAATGGAAGAATAAAGATCCGAAAAAGATGCAGCAGATGATTATGGATTTATACAAGGAAAATAACGCCAGTCCAATGGCCGGTTGTTTGCCATTGTTGGTGCAGTTGCCGATATTAATTGCGTTGTACAGGTCGTTATACAGGTTTGATTTCATTAATCAAGCGCATGCGAGTTTTTTTTGGGTGCAAAATTTAAGTGATCGGGATCCTTATTATATTTTGCCGGTCCTGGCCGGTATCACTACTTTTCTTCAGTCAAAAATGACTACTTCCATGACGGATCCCACACAGCGGACAATGCTGTATTTTATGCCTGTTTTCATTGTCTGGATATCAGCAACTGTCCCTGCGGGTCTTGCCCTGTATTGGGTTGTTTTTAACGTGGTTGGCGGAATACAACAGTATTTTATTAATAAACAGACTATGCCGGTAAAGGAGGGAGCTAGCGGAAGGTGAAGGTTATTGAAAAAACTGGCAAAACAGTTGAAGAGGCTGTTGGACAGGCTCTTCAAGATCTGGGCGTATCCATAGATGATGTGGAAGTGGAAGTAATTGAAGAACCTTCAAAAGGGATTTTAGGGCTATTTGGAGCAAAACCGGCAAAGGTAAAAGTAGTTTTTAAAGAAGGGGCAAAAGAGAAAGCCGTCGATTTGCTAAAGGACATTATTAAAAGTATGGATCTGCGGGTTGATTTGGATGTTGTGGAAAGAAAAGAATTTATTACTATAAATATGAAAGGCCCGGAATTGGGCATATTAATTGGCAGAAGGGGCGAGACACTGGACGCGCTGCAATTTTTGATAAATCTTTCAGTGAATAAAAATCAGGAAGTTAGAAGAAAAATAATTATTGATGTGGAAGGTTATCGTAACAGAAGAGAGGAAACACTGCAAAAACTTGCTTTAAAACTGGCTAATAAAGCCAGACAGCGAGGAAGAAGCGTTGTTTTGGAACCGATGAGTTCGCAGGAAAGAAGAATTATTCATACCGCTTTGCAGGGAAGAGATGATATATACACTTTCAGTGAAGGTGACGAACCTTATCGTAAAATTATTATATCCCCTAAAAAATAATTATAAACCCAGCGGGCTAAATGGAACGCTGGGTTTATAAATAAATACCAGCTATTTGAATTAGACCTCATAATCGCCGCTTATGTATTACCAAGGGAATATATAAATTTTAGCGGAAGGTGGTTGTTTTGCTGGAAGATACAATTGCCGCTATTTCAACACCTTTAGGCGAAGGCGGTATAGGAATTGTTAGAATCAGCGGCACGGAAGCATTAAAAGTATCAAAAAAAATTTTTAAAGCAAAAAGCGTTAATTTAAAAGAGCTAAAAAGCCATAAGATGATTTATGGGCATGTCTACGACGATCTGGCGGGTGAAGTTGTAGATGAAGCGCTTTTTTGCTATATGAAAGCGCCGCATTCTTATACAAGGGAAGATATAGTAGAAATAAATTGTCATGGCGGAATAGTTCCCTTGAGAAAAACGCTTGAGCTAGTATTGAAGGAAGGAGTAAGACTGGCCGGGCCTGGTGAATTCAGCAAGAGAGCTTTTTTGAACGGCAGGTTGGACTTGGCTCAAGCTGAATCAATTATTGACTTAATTAGGTCGAAAACAGAAACTGGGTTAAAACTGGCTGTTTCTCAACTAAAAGGTGATTTATCTAAGAAGATTTATGAAATACAAGATAAATTACTTGGAATATTAGCGCAAGTGGAAGTGAATATTGACTTTCCGGAAGAAGATTTGGAAGAAGCAACAAGTAAAGATATTATTTGCGCTGGTGAAGTGTTGGTGGAACAAATAAAAATTTTGATTGATGGCGCGGAAGCGGGGATTATTTATCGGGATGGCATCAGGGCGGCGATTATCGGCAAGCCGAATGTCGGTAAGTCTTCCTTGTTAAATGCGCTATTAAAGGAAAAGAGGGCAATAGTTACAGATGTGCCGGGAACAACCAGGGATGTTATTGAGGAAATTATCAATATAAGGGGAATTCCATTACGGATTATTGATACGGCGGGGCTGCGGGAGACTGAGGATTTAGTTGAAAAGATTGGTGTAGAGCGTACAAGGGAGGCCGCTGAGCGGGCTGATCTTGTTCTAACGGTCCTTGACGCGTCGGAAGAGTTGTCGCGGCAAGATCTTGACGTATTGGCATTGGCGGAAGAAAAGAAATGCCTGGTTGTCATCAATAAAATCGATTTAAAAGATAGAAAAATAGATAAAGAAGTATTAAAAGAGCATGCCGGCACAAGGCCGGTAATCTGGGTATCAGCAGAACATGGGACCGGACTTTCGGAGTTGGAAAATTTGATAGCTGATTTGGCGCTATGTGGAAAGATTAATACTTCTGACGGCTTTATGGTTACCAACATACGGCATAAAGCAGCGTTGGAAAAAGCATCATTTCATTTAAACGAGGCAATTGCGTCAATTAAAAAAATGGTACCGGTGGACATAGTCGCGATTGACCTGCGCGACGCATGGGAAGCATTGGGGGAAATTACCGGGGCGTCCGTTAGCGAAGATTTAATTGACAGGATTTTTAGTGATTTTTGTGTTGGTAAATGAGGCGGAATGATGGATTATTTTGCGGGAAATTATGATGTTGTTATAGTTGGCGCGGGACACGCCGGCTGTGAAGCAGGCCTTGCTTCCGCGAGGATGGGTTGCCGGACGCTGGTTGTCACGTTGAATATGGACAACGTTGCGCTGATGCCATGCAACCCGGCAGTAGGCGGGCCGGCTAAGGGGCACCTGGTGCGGGAAGTCGACGCGCTGGGTGGGGAGATAGGCTTGAATACAGACCGGGCGTCTATACAAATGCGCCTGTTAAATACCGGTAAAGGGCCGGCTGTTCAGGCTTTGCGCGCCCAGACGGATAAGAAATGTTATCAAGCAGGGATGAAGCAGGCGCTTGAGAGGCAACCGAATCTGGATCTAAAGCAAGCACTGGTCGAGCGTCTACTTGTAAAAAATGGAAAAGTTTGCGGGGTGTCAACCAATACAGGGGCTGTGTTTACGGCAAAAGCTATTGTTTTAACAACAGGCACTTATTTAAAAGGAAAAATTTTTATTGGAGATCTTTCTTTTCCGGGTGGTCCCAACGGGCAGTTCCCATCTATTGGACTATCAGGCAGTTTGAGTGAACTAGGCATAAAAATGAATCGCTTTAAAACCGGGACACCACCAAGAGTTGATAAGAATAGCATTGATTTTACGCGTATGTCCATTCAGCCGGGAGATGAAAGAATAAAACAGTTTTCATTTATTTCTCCTCCGGTTATCAGGGAACAATTGCCTTGTTGGCTTACTTACACCACTGAGGAAACCCATAGATTAATCAGAGAGAACTTATACCGGTCGCCGTTATATACAGGCGTGATTATGAGCCAGGGACCGCGTTATTGTCCTTCTATCGAAACAAAAGTAGTACGTTTTTCGGATAAGCCTGCTCATCAGGTTTTTATCGAGCCTGAGGGAAAAGATACCGCTGAAATGTATGTACAGGGCATGTCCACAAGCCTGCCCGAAGATGTTCAACTGGCTTTGCTGCGCACTTTGCCGGGTCTGGAGAAGGTGGAAATGATGAGAGCGGGCTATGCCATTGAATATGATTATATTATCCCGGGCCAGTTAAAGCTGTCGTTAGAAACGAAAGCCGTACCGGGTCTTTTTTCGGCCGGTCAGGTGAACGGCACGTCCGGCTACGAAGAAGCAGCGGCGCAGGGTATTGTTGCCGGTATTAACGCCGCTCTTTATGTGAAAGAAAAAGAACCATTCATTTTAGATAGATCACAGGCTTATATCGGTGTGATGATCGATGACCTGGTTACTAAAGAGATAGATGAACCTTACCGCATGCTGACCTCCAGAGCAGAATACCGCCTGCTTTTGAGACAGGACAATGCCGACTTGCGATTAACTGAAATCGGTCATAAAATTGGCTTGGTATCGTCTGACAGGTATAAAACGTATGTTAGGAAGAAGGAGCTCGTTGAGAAAGAGAAGGAAAGGTTAGAGCATACTGTTGTACCGGTGTCGGAAAAAATTAAAAAAATATTAAATGAAATTAAAAGCGCGGAACTGCCACAGCAGGGAATCACTCTGGCGGGGTTGTTAAGACGGCCGGAAATTAATTATGAAAACTTGTTAATGTTGCCTGTAAAGCATCCTGAATTAAGTGAAGAAGTGCGTGAGCAAGTTAAGATTCAGGTTAAATATGAGGGATATATAAAAAAACAACAGGCACAGGCGGAACGCTTTAAACGTTTGGAAGAAAAAAAACTTCCTGTTGATTTAGATTATGGTAAGATGAAAGGTCTTTCCATGGAGGCTAAAGAAAAAATGGAAAATATTAAACCGGCGTCAATAGGACAAGCATCTAGGATTGCCGGAGTTACGCCGGCTGACCTTTCCGTGCTGTTAATTTATCTGGAGCAAAATAAAAGACGCCAACGGGATCATATTAGCTCATAAAAATGTACGGGCTCGTCAATATAATAAATTTAGATTACAGGTGGTCGGATGGGTAATCTGCTCAAGACTCTCAAAAATGGTTTAAAGGAAATAGATATTGAAATAACGGAAAGCCAGTTAGAAAACTTTCAATTATTTTACCGGATGATAAAAGAAGAAAATAAGAGAAAAAATATTACATCAATAGAGGATGAGAAAGAATTTGCCATAAAACATTTTATTGATTCTATTACCTGCCTAAAAGCTGTTTCATTTAAAGATGGTATGACATTGATAGATATCGGTACTGGTGCTGGTTTTCCTGGAATACCTCTTAAGATTTGCCGCCCGGGAATTGAAGTTATACTGGTTGAATCCCAGGCGAAAAAAGTTGGTTTTTTGCTGAAAGTGATCAGGGATATGAATTTAATTAACATATCCGCTATTCACACAAGAGCTGAAGAAATTGGGAAAATGCCTCGTTACAGAGAGTACTGCGACCTCGTTACCGCGAGAGCTGTTGCCGAGTTTAGAGTTTTAGCGGAATATTGCCTGCCGGTAGTTAAAATTGGCGGGTTTTTTTTGGCGATGAAAGGGCCGAAACTGGCCGAGGAGTTAATTGGGATAGATAAAACTATTACTATACTAGGAGGAAAAATCAATAAAATTGTTAACTTTAATTTACCTATTACTGGTGATGAAAGAAATATAGTGGTTGTTGAAAAAATTAAACCAACTCCTGAAAAATATCCCCGACGCCCGGGCATACCTGTAAAAAAGCCGATTTCAGGCGAGTAAGATAAGCTTGCCGTCTGCCTTATGTTACATTAACATCCTCAAAATTATCCTCAAGATCATTTTGTTCAAGGCAGGAACAAGAATAGAAAATGTTGAATTATAAGGTTTATTCTGCTGGAACAATGCTGGGGGTGGAAAAATGGGAAGAATTATCGCAATAGCCAACCAGAAAGGGGGAGTCGCCAAAACAACCACGGCAGTTAATCTAAGCGCATGGCTTTCCCTGATGGGGCAGAAAGTATTGCTAGTGGACATCGACCCCCAGGGAAACGCGACGACCGGTGTAGGTGTTGATAAGGAAAAAATAGAGCTTTGTATTTATGATGTTTTAATTAATCAATTAGATATTGAAAGAATAATAGTCCCAAGTGCGGTGGAAGGTTTAGACCTGGTTCCGGCTACTATAGAGCTTGCCGGAGCGGAAGTCGAGTTGGTAAGTGTGTCCGACAGGGAGAAGATTTTAAGGACAGCTTTGAAAAAAATTAAAGAAATATATGATTTTATTTTTATTGATTGCCCACCTTCATTGGGTTTGCTGACGCTAAACGCCTTAACTGCAGCCGGGTCGCTGATAATCCCGATACAATGCGAATACTATGCTCTGGAAGGGCTGGGACAACTACTAAATACTATCGGTATGGTGCAAAAGCATTTAAATAAGGAACTGGTCATAGAAGGTGTGCTGTTGACTATGTTTGACGGAAGAACAAATTTAGCCATACAGGTAGTTGATGAAGTAAAAAAACACTTTAAGGATAAAGTATATAGAGCTATAGTGCCGAGAAATATTCGTTTAAGCGAGGCGCCAAGTCATGGCAAACCGGTTATGGTATATGACAAGCGTTCAAAAGGCGCGGAAGTTTATCATGATCTGGCTAAGGAAGTGATCGGCATTGAGTAAGCGCAGGGGTCTTGGCAAAGGTTTGGAGGCTTTGATTCCAAGTATAGAAAGCACTATCAAAGGTCAAAAAGAAATCCAGGAGGAATACAAAGAAATAAATATAGAAGATATTAAACCAGCGCCCAATCAGGCGAGACAGTTGTTTGATCAGGAAAAACTGACAGAACTGGCCGCTTCGATTAAAGAGCATGGTGTTATACAACCGGTGGTGGTAAGACCCTTAAAAGAAGACGGTTACGAATTAATCGCCGGGGAAAGACGATGGCGGGCCTGTAAGATCCTGGGTTACAAGCTTGTTCCAGCTATAATCAAAAAGTATGAGGATTTGGAGGCTATAGCAGTTTCGCTAATTGAGAATGTGCAGCGTGAAGATTTGAATCCTTTAGAAGAAGCGACAGCGTACCAGCAATTAATAAAAAAATATGGGCTGACTCAGGATGAGGTTTCCGGCAGGGTAGGGAAAAGCAGGCCTTTTGTGGCCAATATGGTGAGGCTTTTGGATTTGCCGTCTGAAATAAAGGATATGCTTGCTGACGGACAGTTAAATGCAGGACACGCCAGGGCCCTGCTGGCGATAAGGGAGCCGGGAAAACAATTGGCCGCCGCGAGAAAGATCTCAAAACAACAATTAAGTGTGCGCCAAGCGGAAAAGATGACAAAAAATATAAACGAAACAGGAAAAAAAGTTTTAAATGACAGGGTTGTTATTAAGGATTTTGTACAAGAAATAGAGGCGGCACTGAAGAATTATTTTGAAACAACTGTAAAATTAAAAGAAAATGACGGTGGCGGCGGCAGGCTAGAAATAAATTACCGCAGCAAAGATGAGTTGAAAAGAATTATTGAGATGATGCTGGGAAAAGAAAATGTTTCACGTGAAACATTTTCTGATACTGGGAACAAGATTACTTGATCCTGTTATACTAGAAAAAACGCCTGGGTTTAAATCCCCCAGGCGTTAATTTTTTTATACTCCGGAATGGTTCTCTTAAGTCCGTTTGCTATGACATCAGCGATTCTCATTACTAAATTCAACCTGGTATTTTGAAGAACCAGGTACTCCATAAATCCTCCGATGTTCACAATACCGGTAATATGGATTTGACCTACCGGCGGGAGATTTTTATTTACACCCGCGCCGGGAATCAGCGATCCGTCTCCCAAATTCACGCAACCGACATTTTCCAGTTTGCCAAGTGACGCGTCAATAGCAATAACAAAAGGATCGTGGTGGTTAAGCTTAATTTCTTCAATGGTCTCCTGCAGGTTGCTGGCGTGTATCGGCTTTTCCAAGGTGCCGTAGACAATATAAAAGTCTTGCTCACCTGAATTGATAATGCTGCCGACCAGGGGTCCAAGACAGTCGCCGGTGGAACGGTCGGTGCCGATACATAATAATACCTTCGGGCATTCCGGGCTGACTTCATACCTTTTTAACCTTGCGGCAAGATCTAGGGCGAACTTACTGACAGCGGCTGTGTCTTCTATGTTAATACTAGTCTTATCTAAATTTGATATCGTATTTAATTGACTTATGTTTTTCATTGATAACCCTCCTGAAGTCAAACTAATATAGTTATTGCCGTGTGGGTAGTTAATTATTCCTTAAGTAAAAAATTTTTTATTAAAAGCATTTGTTTAAATGATAGGCATAGAAATGCTTATATATACCTTTAAAATAAAATATTTAACCCGGAGGAAGGGCGCTAATGTTACGCTCGCAGGGCAATTTTTTGTTGTTGGCCAAGGTTGTGACAGCATATGTCGGTTCGGTAATAGGGGCTGGTTTTGCATCGGGGCAGGAAATAATGCAATTTTTTATTTTACATGGCTGCAAAGGATTATTGGGCGTGGTCCTCTCAACGGTTTTATTCGCCTATCTGGGCGGACTCGTAATGTTTCTTTCGATAAAGATGCGTTCGACCAATTATAAGGATTTGTTAATATTCTTATTGGGGGCTAAAGCCGGAAAAATTGTTGATGTATTGAACTTGTTAATGCTGATGGGGGGCTTATGCGTAATGATGGCGGGCAGTGCCGCTGTTTTCGGGGAGCATTTTGGTTTGCCCGCCAGGGCGGGCGTGTGGGTTGTGGTTGTAGTGACGTCACTGGTAATTATGGGGGGTCTTGATGGAGTGTTAACGGCTAATGTCGTTCTCGTTCCTTTAAAACTATTAGCTGTTGTGTTGATTACGTTAACTGCAATATTTAAAGCGAAAGAAGCAATTTTTCTGATTCCGCATGCCGCGTCTGTGGGCGGAGTGGCGGGGTCTTGGGTGGGTGCGGGCCTTCTCTATGTTTCATATAATATGGTTGTACCGGTGGCCGTCCTCTCATCATTAGGAGGCAGCATACCATTAAAGATTGGGGTTGCCGGCGGTATGGCCGGAGGCTTTTTATTGGGTCTTGCAGTTTCTTTGGTCACGGTAGCTGGTTTGTTATATTTTCCGGAAGCCGCGGCATATGAAATTCCTCTGTTGTTTCTCGCCAGCCAACTCGGGTTAGTTTTTTACTGGCTGCTCGGTTTTCTAATCTGGCTTGCAATTATTACCACTGCCATAGCGGATGCTCATGGAATAGCCAGCCGTCTCGCGCCGCGCGGAGGCTTGAATTACAGGATTTTTGGCATATGCGCCTGTCTGCTGGCCCTGCCGGTTGCCGGGCGAGGTTTTTCAGATTTAGTGCGCCTGTTATACCCCATCTTTGGATATGTCAGCTTATTATTATTAATCTGCTTATTAATAGTTCCGCCTGTTAAAGTTATAATCAATTATAAAAATAGTTTCATATCGTAAAGAGTTTCCGTATAATTGATATGTGATTAGGTAATTATGGGCGGAGTTGGTAAAATGAATTGGTTGGATTGGTTGATTATAGCTGTCCTCGCCTGGTCCACTTTCCAGGGCTTGCGGCGCGGTCTTTTGGTTAGCGTGGCTAAAATGGCCGGTCTGTTGACAGGATTAGTTGTCGCGTATTCTTACTACCGGCCCTCAACTGATTATTTGTCCGTCCGCTGGCATTTGGAGGAGCTAATGCTTCCTTTGACCGGGCCTTTATTAAAGTTTTGGCAACCCGCCGCGGATGTAATAAGCCCGCTTGCCTTATCAGGAAAGCAGATGTCCGGCGATTACGTAGCGGGCCTGATTGCTTACAGCATTCTTGAGGCGCTAACCTTTTTAGCGCTGTTAACCGTCACTGTCTGGCTGGTAAACGCAGGCGGGCGCATTTTAACCAGTTTTGCGGATTTTAGCTTGTTAGGCCCGTTGAATCATCTGGGCGGACTGTTGTTCGGATTTTTAAAGGGGCTGCTGTTAGTGATGATTATTCTCGCATTACTTTCGCCTTTTCAACAACAAAGCCCGTTTTCCGGCGACCGCGTTGTCACACCGGGGATGGCTGCCCCGCAGGGTAAAGCTTTTGGGGAATCTGCCCTCCTGACCTATTTTAAGCCACTGATTAATACCTTTAACAAAACGTTTCCGGGTGGCACGCCGGGTAAAAATATTTTGCCAGAATCGGTTAATAGCATTTGATGTGCCAAAAAGGTGATAATAGATTTAATAAAAGATACAGGAGGATTCTAACGTGACAGCGTCCAAAGACCAGCACCCTGCCACTAAACTGGCTTACCGCAGACAAAATGGCTGGGACCGCCTGAGTGAGGCGGAAAAAGTCAAGGTAATGGCTTTTACTAGTGATTATAAAAAGTTTTTAAACGCTGCTAAAACGGAAAGAGAGGTAATTGGAGAAGCAATAAGGCATCTCAATAATATCGGCTTCCGACCTCTGGACGGTATGGTGGAGTTAAAAGCAGGTGATAGGATCTATGCAGTTAACCGGCACAAAGCCTTAATTGCAGCCGTTGTCGGGAAAAGACAACTGGAATATGGATTAAATGTTATCGGCGCGCACGCCGACAGCCCGCGTCTGGACTTGAAACCATTACCCGTTTTTGAGGATGGGGACATGGTCTTTTTTAAAACGCATTATTATGGTGGAATAAAAAAGTATCAGTGGCTGTCTGTTCCCCTCGCCCTGCACGGAATAATAATAAAAGCCAACGGGGATGCGGTTCAAGTGCTGATTGGCGAGAAACCCGGCGAACCTGTTTTTACCATTCCCGATCTCCTGCCTCATCTGGCTAAGGATCAAATGGATAAAAAAATGGCGGACGCCGTGCCCGGGGAAAACCTGAATATCCTCGTAGGAGGCATCCCTCTGCCTGACAGTGAATTAAAAAGACGATTTAAACTAGCCATTCTTGATTATATGCACCGCGAATACAATGTCATTGAGGAGGATTTGATCAGCGCGGAACTGGAATTGGTTCCTGCCTGGCCGGCCGTGGACATTGGTTTTGATCGCAGCTTTGTCGGGGGTTATGGGCAAGATGACCGTGTTTGTGTCTATACAGCCCTGCGTGCTCTGGCTGAAACCACTGTGCCTGAGCGAACAGCTTTGGTCCTGCTTTCCGATAAAGAAGAAATCGGCAGTAACGGCAACACGGGGATGGAGTCTGTTTTTTTCACAAACACGGTAAGGGAAATTACTGCCCGCTGCGTTTCAAATTATAATGAACTGACGTTTCGCCGCGTTTTGGTAAATTCATTCGCGCTTTCCGCGGACGTTAACGCTGGTTTCGACCCCAACTATGGGGAGGTTAGCGAAAAAATGAACACCGCCCGCCTTGGTGCGGGTGTAGTGCTGACCAAATATACCGGAAGCAAGGGCAAGTACGAGTCTAATGACGCGCATGCGGAAGTGGTGGCCTTGGTGCGCAGGCTGTTTAATGAAGCCGGGGTGATCTGGCAGACAGGCGAACTGGGCAAAGTCGACCAGGGCGGCGGCGGCACCATTGCCCACCTGCTGGCTGGCCATGGCATGGATGTGCTTGATTGCGGGGTAGCCCTGCTGGGGATGCATTCACCTTTTGAGGTCACCAGCAAGGCCGATGTTTATATGGCTTACAAAGGCTATAAAGCTTTTTTGTCCAGATAACCAACATTTTCTTATTGATTTTTATGTAATATCAGTATAAGGTTGGTTCAGTCGCTACAAATTTAAGATCCAAAGTTGTGATGAGAGGTGTGGAATTTTGCCTCCCGTTAATCTTGATTATTTGAATACTATGGCCGCTGGTTTTAATTACTATAAAGTACTAGGTATTTTAGCTATAATAGCATGTGCTTTTATTATAGTCCGTTTAGGCAGTGCAGCCATAACCAGACTGTTCTCCCGCGAGGAAGATTCACGCCTTGGCGCCAGTAAGAGGGTCCGTACCATGGCGGCCCTGTCGATAAGCATTCTGCGTTATAGTGTTTATTTTATCGCATTGGTAATGATCCTAGGTATTTGTGGTGTGCAAACCGGCGCCTTGCTGGCGGGCGCCGGAGTGGTCGGCCTGGCTGTCGGATTCGGCGCCAAAAATCTGGTTGAAGATGTTATTTCAGGCTTTTTCATTCTCTTTGAAGACCAATTTGCCGTAGGCGATCATATAACCGCGGTGGGAGTATCCGGTATTGTAGAGGCAGTGGGCCTGCGGGTTACGCGGTTGAAGGATACAGGCGGCCAGGTTCACTACATTCCTAACGGCAAGATCGCCCAGGTGACCAATCATAGTCGCGGTAATCTCCAGGCGGTTGTGGATATTGGGGTTGCTTACTCCGCTGATCATAACCAGGCTATCAGCGTTCTTGAACAGGTTTGCCTGAAGCTGTCACAGGAATATTCCGATTTGATTGTCACGGGCCCTGAAGTGCTCGGTATAGTCGCTTTACACCCGGACCATGTGCTTATCCGCATATCCGCAGGCGCTATGCCGCTCCAAAAAGCAAAAGTAGAGCGGGAAATAATGAAACTGTCCAAAGAGGCCATGGAAAACGCCGGGATCAAACCGGGTTAAACTATGTGGGAATACCTTACTTGACAAACCGTTCACTGCTTAGCTATACTAGTTTAGACAACATTAGCGCCACGATAGATATTGTTTTTATTGTTAGCGTGCCTTTGGGGGGGATTATTTTGTTTAAAAACCTTCTTGCCGGACTTGGTATCGGCGCGGCAAAGGTCAATCTTGAAATAACACGCCCTCAAGTGGCTCTAGGCGAAGTAATCGAAGGTGAAGTAAGGATATCCGGTGGCAATGTTGACCAGCAGGTAGAGCAAGTTAGTATTACGCTGGTGTTGGAGTCTAAATATAAACATGACGATAAGTATGTAAATGTAAGACATGAGATTGGGACTCTCAAAGTGGCGGATAAAATGGTGATTAAGGCCGGTTCACCGGAGAGAGTTATTCCCGTACGGTTGCAGCTTCCATACGATATCCCTGTTTCCTGGGGAAGAACAAGATATTATTTTGCAACTAACCTTGATATAAAAAATGCGGCAGATCCGAATGATATAGATGAAGTTGTAGTTCTCCCTAATACTTATATGCAGATGGTGTTTGATGCCTTGTCCATGCTGGGCTTCCGTGACAAGCCAGCATCCGGCGACTATAACGGCAGGTTCCAACAGTTTGAGTACAAGCCAACCAGCTTTATGGCGCGGGAATTAGATGAACTTGAGTTGTATTTTGTCGCGGGCGAGAGGGAATTGTATTTAGTTATGGAAATAGACAAGAAAACACGTGGTTTCTTTGGTATGATAGCTGATGAGCTGGAACTTGACGAGAGGCGCGTTAGTTATACGATTCCTTACAGCGATATGCAAAGTGTTGAACAAGTAGCCGCAACCTTAAAAGAGATTATTGAAAGTGAATACAGAAAGATCAACTGTTAATCCTAATATTATGAATTTATGCGCCCGTAGCTCAGGTGGATAGAGCAGCGGTTTCCTAAACCGCGTGCCGGGGGTTCGAGTCCCTCCGGGCGCACCATAATAAACTAGTCCCGCAATGTTTTGCGGGGTTTTAATTTCCCCTTATATGTAGGCATTTTTTGTATCGGGAGCATTTGGGGGAGCATGACCTATTTGATGCTATTTTACTGTTTTCAGATCGGGGGTTATTCTTCTAAAGTGATTATTCATCATAACATGAAGGTTAACAGAAAAAAGAAAACAAAAAAGACAGGCATAAAAACCTGTCCTTGAGTTCCATTTTAATTTGGTAGCGATATGTATAAACCTTATTATTAACTTTTTTCATTAAAATCAAAAACGCGGATTGCCACAAGATAGCAGGTTATTTAACTTATTGGATATGTAAATTAAAACCTTTGCAAGTAAAAAATTTTTCATTATATGAAGACAAAAGGTTTGTATTTGTTGAACACGTTAATGAGTTGTTAGCTTTTTCCGTTGGCGTAGGACGACTTAACGAGAACGCAAAGGAGAAAGGCTTATCAAAGCCTATTAGACTAAAAACAGTTGAGCGGGATTTCCTTTATGCCTTCTTATATACCCTAAGATTTTTTTGATCTTCATTATTTAACTGAATAAACCTCGGCTCTTACCAAGTCTGAGGTTTTTCTTTTACCCTTTACTCCTAACAGGTGTTCTACTACAATATCCCCAGGTGATTCCCATGACTCTACCGCCAGCCCATCCAGGTCCAAGCTTCCCCTGACAGCCTGCCGGTCGCCTTCCGTTGGTATCGGCGTTGGTGCCGCGTAACTAACTGCACCTTGCAGGAGCTCAGTCCCTCCCGGATGCAGCGCCACGAGCCAGACCTGCCACGTTACCGGTGCGAGACAGAGCAGGGGTTGGTGTGCGATTTGGTGAAGGATCGGGCGGGGTGGTTGCTGAAGAGGGTGTGGGATTAAAGCGGAAATTTATGTTATCGTTTTCATTCTATTATTTCTTTTTGATATTTTTCGTTAAATATTTTTTCATCATCTTTATAATCAGACCAGTCATCTTTACCAAACTTAATTGCTTTCGGGGCGTTCTTCCATTCTTTTTTTATTTTTTCTCGTTCTTCATCGTTTCTATCAAGTAACACGGATAATGATCCATCTCCTTTTATATCATTTTGTATGTCTACTGTTTCACCCTTTTCTCCGAGGGTGACGGCATATTTATCACTATTTTTAGTTATATCTATAAAAGTTCCATCAAACTCACATTCATTTAAAAAAAAATCTTTTAAACTATTAATATCAGTTTCATTGGTTTCTATATCTATTTCCTCCCATTTTCGTAGATTTAAGTGAATTTCAGTTGATTTTATTTCGTTATACGTTGTAATATCTGCAACTCTGGCGTTATGGTCTACTCTGAGGTCCGATGATGAACTGCGCTAACATCTTATTTACTACTACACCTGTCCAGTAACATGCTGAGCGGGCAGTCAGTAAAGCATTTCTCGACGGTACACCACTGGAAGCAGTAGCTTTCAACAGTACCAAGAAAGAAGTTTACAAAATCAGTATCAGTTATCGTTTCCATGGTTTATATTTTGCCCGTCAACTGTTTTAGATAAACCCTTTTCCCTTGAACGCACAAAGGCCGAGGGCGGCTCCATCTTGGCAATAAAGGCCGGGCAATCCTTTCCGGAGGGCAGACGCACTTTGTTAACTGTCTCCCATTTATCCGGCAGATTGGCATATAGCTCTTTTGGATCGTCGTATGGGGCAAAGACGTGGACCAAGCCGCTCCAGGTCTTTCAAATTTTCCTTCTTATAACTGGTGAACTGAGCGCCGCCGTCAAGGAGACTCTTGGTCGCTTCTCCCATTTGGTCAATACTATGCCCGGTGAAAACATTCTTGCAGCGGTATTTCCGGAATTCCACATTAGCGCCCTTGTAGTATTTCGCCACCTTCCGGATAACCTTATGAGGTTCATCTATCCATTTGCGGATAGGTTTCCTATTGGCCTGATCGGTGTCCACGCGGGAGAACACATTAAAGTTTATTTTATCCTCGAAAAATCCAAGTAAAATAGATTGAATGTCCTCCCCTCCCCAAGCACCGGCAGAAGCCTGAATAGTAACGGTATAGCCGTACTTGTCAGCTACCGGTAAACCCACCGGCGCATTATCAAACCATTTCCGGAAGCCCATTACCGGACGGTGGTTCTGACCAAGTTTTTGCTCTTGATAGAAAAGGTTCTCAACAAACTGGCTGTTAGCGAGTATCTTTAACCTGGCGAGGATCGGCTCAATTATGGGACCCTCTGAACCTGTTTCCGCTTTCTCCTATAAGCGTTTTAAATCATCGGCAACGCCTGGCATAGCTTTTACCTGTAGGTTTTGCAGCAATTCTTCACGGTAAGCGGGAGACTTAACGGCAGGCTATCTTCAAAACTATTAGTAGCACCGGGGTTTCTGCTCATTTTGCCACTACCTATGAAGTCATCCAGGGAATCAAAAACAAGCTGGAATCCACCCCGCAACACCTGGCAGACACTCCGGCCAGCAAACTCCCAGCCTCCCCGGATTCGTCCCGGCATCCTGCCTTTCTGGAACTTTTCATAAGCCTTACCGGAATCATATTCCCATTGCAGCCGGCTGACAGGCTCACAAAGGACCTGCGCCAGGGCGCTGTCTCCTTCCTGCATGTCGCCAACACAGGAGAGTAAGGAAGTAAGCGGAGCGTTGGTGCCCCGGTCAGTGTTGAGACTAAAGAGGTCGTGTCGCTTATAGATAAGCTCACAGGCAGAAATACCGTTAATAGACTTTACTGGTGCAACGGGAGCATTTGGGGGCATGACTGAAACCTGTCTTTGTTTCTGTTTTTAAGTGAGAGCGGCCAGAATTCAATTGTAGGATATGATTATTAGTATGTTGAAGACCGGATTTTTAACAGAATTAACGTAAACCGCATAGGATGGCCTACATTGGGCTAAAACTAATTCAAGGTTGTTTTACCTTGCCTGGAAATTATATTGGGCTTGTAGGGCAAATATGGAGGCCGAAATAAATGGGCATAGGTTAGAGAAACTTATACACATAAATATTCACAATTTTAAGAATTCTGTTGACAAGTACGTAGAATAGTCCTATAAATAGGTCTTTTGTCCTATTGACGATGGGACTGTCTAAAATTAGAATATTTGAAAATATAAAAGTGAGGGTATACGATGTCAAGTGTCGAAAAGGTAATTGATATTAACTGTTACCGTTCGAAAAAGGTTCTACATAATTTAGAGCGACACTTTTCCTATTACGAATTTTTTGGGTTTTTATCATGGGCATTTCTTATCTTTGTAATGGCAGAAATTTATTTAAGAAGAATCGGGTGGTAAATTTGTTTATCAAATTATCAAATGTAGCATCAACTTATCAGAGATTACTTATAAGGAATTTATTGAAGACAAAGGGCATGTCAATCAATTGGTCTTCTTCACGTATAAAAGAAATCCCGCATTTAACGAAGCTGGAAATAAGGAAGGTTGAATAAAAGTAAAAACCGCTCTGTTGAATTGAAACCTGTTAATTGGACACAATTAAAAAATCCTATCATAGAATTCTAAGAGTTTATGTGGGCTGGCACCGTTTTCTGTACGGTGTCAGTTCTGTTTTTAGTTCATTGCCTGTTTCATGTTTGGATGTAAGAAACATTATGTAAGAAATAAAAGGTACTGATTTTTCGGTAAATATGGAAGTAGCCAGAACCAAGCCATGTAAGGGGTATATAACGCGCCTAAATGCAGGAATTCCAGCCATTAGCTGAATTTCGTGATTTTATTAAATAAACATAATGTAAGTATGACATACTCTCATCTTTGACAGTTACAAACTATAAAAAGGCTTGAAAACCCTGTATTTGCAAGGAGTTCAAGCCTTTTTTGTTATTCTTAAAAAGTGAGTAATGTTATTATTTTTTAACCCTGCTTAAAATTTT